>JACNHV010000350.1 GCA_014383445.1 Candidatus Desulfobacula maris
TTTGCCCGGCAGCAGTATTTGAATTTCAAGGGAGAAAAAGAGCTGGTTGAGATTCTAGATTGCGGTCACAATGATATTATTGATAAAGGCGAAAAAATTCTTCAGGAAAAAATAGGCAATTTTTTATTGGATACACGGACAAATTAATGTGTTTCAGGATCACAAACCCAAATTAATGGAGGTATGGTTATGACAGCTGTAAACAGAATTTCAGCACCAGATGCAAAAGCAAGAGTGGATGCAGGCCAGTCCCTGTTGGTCTGCATCTATGATGATGACAAATTTAATTCACAGGCCCACCTTGAAGGGGCCATTCCCATGAGTGAATTTTTAAAGATAAAACCCGATCTTTCCAAAGACACAGACATTATTTTTTACTGAGGCTGAGCTGATGATAAATCTTCGGCAGGTCTTGCCGTACAGTATATAGAAGAGGGATACACCAATATCTGGATTCTGGACAAGGGTATCAGCGGTTGGAAAGCAGCAGGATTTAATATACTTTAGTTTTATACCAGGCCATGACACATTGACATGGCCTGGTATTATCAATTTTTATTGAACGTCTGTGATCCCCACTTCTTCAAAGGTTTTAATGTCTGCAAGAATCCTTGTGGAAAGATCCAGAAGTTCCATGCAAACGGCAGCACCAGTACCTTCTCCCAGTCTGAATTTTAAATCAATCAAGGGTTCTAGGCCAAGCCTTTCATGCATATATTGATGCCCGATCTCCACGGATTTGTGGCTGGCAAAGAGATAATTTTTTGCCGCAGGACAAAGTTCACAGGCAATCAATGCGCCGGCAGTAGATATAAATCCATCACAGATAACAGGAATGCCCCTGGCTGCAGCGCCCAGGACAAGGCCCGCAATACCGCCGATCTCAAGGCCGCCGACTTTTGACAAGACATCAATGGGGTCATTGGGGTCAGGCCGATGAAGGGCAAGGCCTTTTTTAATGACGGCTATTTTGTTTTTTAGGGTCTGATCATCTATGCCCGTACCGCGGCCTGTAAGTTTTTCGACTTCAATACCTGAAAAAGCAGCAATGATGGCTGAAGACGGAGTTGTATTGCCGATCCCCATGTCACCGGTTCCCAAAAGATCAATTAATGCCTCAGCCGAAAGTTCGTTTACAATCTCAATCCCGGCTTCAATGGATAAAATGGCTTCTTGCCGGGTCATGGCAGGTTCTTTTGTGAAATTGGCTGTCCCATATCTTATCTTTTTATGAAAGATGGGCAGGTCAGGTTCAAAGTCATGGTTAACCCCCAGGTCAGCAGCCTTTACCATGGCTCCGGCATGTTTTCCAATTACATTGACCGATGCCCCATTGCTGGCAAAATTATACACCATCTGGGGGGTGACTTCTGATGGGAAAAGACTTACCCCTTCCTGGCACACCCCGTGGTCGCCGGCACAGGTAACGATCTGTTTATTGGAAAGTTTAACGTCAATGGTGCCTTTTATCGCTGCAAGTCTTGCAGAGATCTCTTCCATTACCCCAAGACTTCCGGCAGGTTTGGCCTGGTTGGCAAGGCGTTCTTTTGCCGCATGAAATACTTCTTCATTAAGTGTTTTGGAAATGGATAAAATGGTCTGTTCTAATAATGACATGATCTAGTCTCCTCGCTATTGACTCTCCTGTAAAACCTAAAAAAGGGTTTTGCAAGAAATGAATTCTTACAAAACCCTTTACCATCAGATTTTACAATTATGTTTACCTGGCTCGTCTTCTGACTTCCGGCATTTAACCTGTTTTTTCAGCCTTCCCGTTTTCACAGTGACTATTATAAAAAAAACAGATATTTCCGGTTACAGCGGCGGGACCGTCGCGGAGTTTCACCGTGTTCCGTTGGCCCAGGCAACCCAAAAATTAATACGATAATTTACAAAATAAGGGAGCTCAAGTCAATAGTCTTTTGAAGCAAATATAGGTAGGGTTTAGAGCGCTTGTAATTTTTTTGTAGATTTACTATCATCACCTTGTCTTTATATGACTGAATTTTTTAAAAGGAACTCAATATGGATAATCGGAAAGTAAAACGCAAACTTGCCGCCATTTTTTCAGCTGATGTCAAAGATTACAGCCGGCTCATGGGTGATAATGAGGTTGAAACAATAAAGTCCATTAAAGCCTGTCGAGAACTACTTTTCCAGAAAATTTCTGCACACTATGGTCGGGTTGTCGATTCTCCCGGTGACAATATTCTGTCCGAGTTTTCAAGCGTTACCGATGCAGTGACGTGTGCCGTAGAGATTCAGGCGGCACTGATAGAGCATAATATGAATCTTCCGGATAATCGAAAAATGGAATTCAGAGTGGGTATCAATCTGGGAGATATTATCGAAGATGATGAACGCATTTATGGAGATGGAATTAATATTGCCGCAAGGCTTGAAGGCATTGCAGAAAAAGGCGGTATCTGCATTTCCGGGTCTGCCTATGATCAGGTAAAAAACAAATTGTCTTTAGGGTATGAATTTTTAGGCGCTCAGGAGTTGAAAAATATTTCCGACCCCGTACCCGTGTATAGGGTTCTGACAGACCCTAAGTCGGCAGGAATACTCAAATACAAATGCATAAAAGATGACCCAAAATACAAACGTAAAAAACGAACGGTTTTAGGGCTTATTTTAGTCCTCTTGCTGGTTGGGGGTGGTGCCTTTTTTAAGAAGGATACCTCTTTTACACCAGGTGAACACCGAAAAATGATCAAACAGACGTTGATGAACCTGACAATCCCTGACAAGCCATCCATTGCAGTATTACCTTTCGTTAATATGAGCGGCGACAAAGAGCAGGAATACTTTTCCGATGGATTTACAGAAGATTTGATCACAGATTTATCCAAAGTCTCAGGACTTTTTGTTATTGCCCGCAATTCTGTATTTTTCTACAAAAATAAAAATATAAAGATTGATAAAATCGGCCATGACCTGGGTGTAAAATATGTTCTGGAAGGCAGCGTTAGAAAGATGGGAGACAGTGTCCGTATTACAGCTCAGCTGATCGATTCAAAAACAGAAGGTCATGTCTGGGCGGAAAGGTATGATCGTGATTTAAAAGATATTTTCTCCCTCCAGGACGAAGTGCGTGAAAAAATAGTCACTGCGCTGGCTGTCCAGATGACCAGTGATGATGAAAAAAGGATACAGATGAAGGATACGGATAATCTGGAAGCCTATGACTATTATCTTAAGGCAAATGAATTATGCAACTCAACAGATCTTGATAAATTGGCCCAGGGCCGGGTGCAGCTCCAAAAGGCCATCCAACTGGATCCGAAGTTTGCCAAAGCCTACACAGCACTGGGTAAAACATTTTTTACCCAGTGGGTTTTCGGGCCGGACAAGGATCCAGCGCTTTTAGAGAAAGTTTTTGAGTGGAGTCAAAAAGCAATTAAAATTAACCCGGATGAACCGTCCGGGTATAGTCTGCTGTCCCATTATTATCTTTGGATCAAGCAGCATGATGCTGGTATTGTTGAAATAAAAAAAGCGATTTCCCTTGATCCGAATAACCCGGAATGGATGGCATATTATGGGGAGTTACTGACCCATTCAAACCAGCCTGAGCAGGGAATTGACCTCTTTCTAAAAGCAATGCGTCTGGACCCAAAATATCCTGTCTGGTATATGTATGGTCTGGGGCACGCCTATTTTTTATTACAGGATTATGACCAGGCTATTTCGACCCTTGAAAAAGCAGTGGAGCAGGATCCCGGTTTCTGGCCCTCATATCTTCTGCTGGCCGCCTCCTATGATGCCAAAGGGATGAAAGAGAAATCCCGGAAGGCTGTAAAAAGAGCGTTGGAAGAAAACAAAAATCTTCCTAATGAAAAATGGGAACAACTGGTCCCGTATAAAGATCCGGCTACTGGAAAACAAATGATAGAAGCATTAAAGAAGATCGGAATTTACAAATAGGCCTATTGTCGTTAACGCATTCAAGGCTGGATTGGATGTGTCTATGTCTGTTATCGTTGGCCGAATCCTCAAAACGGTTGGCCCGGGTTCACCCGATCTGCTTGATCACTCTAAACCCTGACAAACCATTGGACGGGTCTTCGAAGCGATACTGGGTCAGGATATTTATTTAAATACCCGACCCTGAGCATGAATTGGGGAATCACACCTGCCGCATGATTTTCTTTTATATTTTTCTGGCCATGTTTTTCTTCCAAAGCCTGGGTCATGGGATGAATGCCGATCATTTTTCCCCGGGCTGTTAATGCCATCCTTTGAAAGCGTCTGCCTGTTTCAATAAGGTCTTTCACAGTATTGCCATCACTGGTGATGACGATCCAGCCAGCCCCTTCTTTGACCTGTTCTTTTGTTTTTTGGATTCCCTTATCATTGAAAGCTTTGGTCATCACATCTTTATTCTCCATAAAATGACGGACATACCATCCAGCCAGCCCAGTGATTTCCATTCCGTCAGGGGTGAGGCCGTCTCGAAGTTTTTTAGCTTGAGTATCTTTCAATCGAATCCAGGAAGCCAATTCTTCCATGGCTTTTTTATTGTCCGCTTGAATAATATAATTTTCCACAGCCTCTTTATTCATAAAATTTGCATGATCTGTTCCGACTGGAAAATAAAAAAGATGGCCGTCAGCAGATTTTGAAAAAGCATTCACATCTGAGGGCTTAAGTTCTTTTGACTGCAAATGGCTTTTCACTGTTCTTCGCTTAAGTATTCTCTGCAACGCGATATCCACGGCTTTTGATTTTGATAGATGTATCTTTACCACATCTGAATCAAACCTGTCTTTGGCAATCACCTTTGTTTCCACTGTATAGCCAAATGCACCTGCTGCCTGGATAAGGTTTTCAACAAAAGCACCCAGGGACAATAAAGTCTCCCGGTTACTGCCATCAACTATTTTAAGGCATCGATCTGCATCAAAACCTAGAACCCATTCCAGCGGACTGTTTATTTTTACAAACCAGGGCTGACTGTTGTGACCACTGGGGGCATAAGATGCGTAATACAATATCTTATATCCAACAGGATCAAGCGTTTCAATAGCATGGGCACCGGGTATTTGATCATTGCCCATCAACTCGGAGCGCAAATTTCGCTCACATGCTGGCAAAAACAGTCCTGACCCCAGGACCAACGTGGTCGCTGCCGCACTTTTTTTTAAAAATTTTCTTCTATCCATTGTAAATTCTCCAATAATGATTGTCACTCTTTGGTGACTTTTTTAATAAAAAAATATATTTTATACGGATTTCACAATGCCACTGCAAATTGCTGAAATGGCCTGCTCAATGCGCTGCCAGCCTTGATCAGATCCAATTTCCAATCCACCGTACAGATCAATAGTGTTGGAACGTACCACAAGATAACTGATGGCAGCCCCAATCAGCATGATAATGGCCTGTAAATCAACTTGGGTTTGATCTTTCATGAAAAACAGTTGAAAAAATTCCATAATACTCTGTTCTCTGACCCGTTCGAGTTCTTCAGTCAACTCGTTGGGTTCAATCATCTCCCACGCCATAATCGCCTGTGTTAATGGCCTTTTACGAAGTGCCTGGATAAAATTTATGCCCAACTCCGACAATCTTTTTTCAAGGGGAAGATGGGAATATTTTTGCAAATCACCTCCCGCCATTTCTAAAGAAGATGGCCAGAAATCCCCCTCTTTTCCAAATGCGGCAATCAATCCTGGAAGTCCGCCAAAATATCGGTAAATCAACACCTTATCGACACCGGCTTCCCGGGCAACGGCATTTACACCGACTCCTTTGAATCCCTTTTTTGCCAGAAGGCTGCCCACAGCACTTATCAAGCGCCTGCTCGTAATCTGCTTATCCCGAATGTTCAGTGCTTGTTTCTGGGGCATTGTTTTTCCTGAAATGAAATTAAAAACCATTTGATTGAAATTTATATCACCGATAGGTGACATAAGTCAAGGCTTTTTTATCATCGGTCAACACAAATTTGTCATTGCCTTCAAAAAGGCTACCCATCTAAATTAATGGGCCAGTTTTGACCGTCGGTAAGATTAAATTTTCTGTTCAACCGTCTGGAAACACGGGATACATAATTTTTTACCATCAAACAGCCGAATGCGGGATTCCATGGTCATTTCATGACAGCTATCACATGGAATGCTTTTTAATATCCTGGCAGGGCTTACAGGAGGTACGTCCACCTCTTGTGTCGTAAAAAGATCTGATAACTCAGCCTGTAATATCTGTTTGATCCGATTGTCCCTGTCTGTTTCACCCCTTGCAAAATCATTGAATACAGCTCGAAACCCTTTTTTTGCATCCCTGTCATAAAAGGTGAAGGCGGATTTGCCGTAATCTTTGTGGATCAGGTTCCCTTTGCCAAAGGAACACCCGGTCAGAAACTGGATGGCATCCACACCGCACATGTCTGTTTCAGCAACGCATACAGGATTTTCTGCATTATGGATATCCAGTTTTTCCATTGCAAGTTCCGAGGCCCGGATCCCTATGGTAAGTCCTGGGCAGTTATGGCCATGGAACTCTATTGTTTTTTCAATCAACCCTTTTTTTAATGAGCACGTCATTTGTAAACTCCTTACGCAAGGCTGTATTTAGATCATGCATGGTCATGAACAGTAGCAGCGATAGCGCCATACAGATTAAAGAACCAGCTGATTTGAAATGTTTTCATAAAGGGATATAGTAAACATCCTGGTTTTTAATAGTTTGAGTTGGAGAATCAGACTAAAAGACAAAAAACCAGGATGGTATAGGTTGATAATGTCAGGCTTATAAGCCTGCATTATAGGTACATGAGGTGAAATCTATTTCTTCGCCACATTTGTCGCATTTATGGGTTTTTTCAAATTCATCCGAGAAAATTTCCTTTGGTGCATTGCATTTAGGGCAATTGCATGTAAAGGATTGTAAATTCTTAAATTGTTCAAAACCTGGGCAATGTGCTGGGGTTGTCATAATACCCTCCATATTTTGGATTTATAATAAGAAACTCGAAAAAAATTAAAGTTTAATTTGTAACCATTGTCAAGATAAAACAAAAACAGGTAAAATAAAAAGTTAATTTAATTCAGATTTACCAGGGTTCTGCCTTTTAATTCTCCTTTTAATATAAGCTGGATTTTATCATTTAATTGATCAAGAAAAATTTCATCATATATGCTTTTAAGATAATCAAATCTCCATTCTGTGGCCAGCTTTTCCCAGACCATTGACCGAAATGCCATGGGGCAATGCTGTGAATCTATTCCAAGAAGGGAAATACCCCTTAGTATGAAGGGAAAAACGTTTATGGGCAGATCCGGGGATGCCACATTCCCGCAGCAGGTTACGATCCCATCCTGCTTTGTTGATTTTATGGCCGTTGCCAGAATATCTCCTCCAACTGTATCAATCACTCCTGCCCATTGGGGTTTTAAAATGGGTGATTTTGTATTTTCAAGAAACTCCTTCCTGGAAATAATAGTTTTAACGCCCAGATTATTCAGCAACGAGGTGTCTATTTTTCCAGAGACAGCTGTTACACAATATCCAAGATGGGACAATATGCCGGAAGATAGGCTTCCCACACCTCCTGTGGCACCTGTGACAAGGATATCCCCGTGTTCGGGCTGGATGGTTTTGATTAATTTAAAAATTGACATGCCTGCGGTAAATCCGGCTGTTCCGAATATCATACTCTGTTTGAGATCAAGGCCGTCCGGAAGTTTGACCACCCAGTTCTCGGGCACACGGATATATTGCCCAAATCCCCCTGATGTGTTCATGCCAAGATCATAGCTTGTAACAATGACCTTTTCTCCTTTTTTAATGGTATCAACAAGGCTTTCTTCAACAATCCCGGCTGCATCAATCCCTGGAGTGTGTGGATATTGCCTTGTGACACCGCGGTTTCCCGTGGCAGATAAGGCATCCTTATAATTCAAGGAAGAATACAAAACCCGAATGAGAACATCTCCCTTTGGCAGATCATTAATATTCGCATTTTTGATCTGGCGAACAAAGTTATTTTTTTCAGGTTCTTCAACAATCAATGCTTTGTACGAAAAATTATCCATAGGCCCCATCCTTTATAAATCTTTTTACTTTTTTAAATAAATTTGATACTTATGCCGGGATGAAAACTCAAAAATTCCAGACCGGCAGAGTGGCACTTGTTTCATTTTCTCATTTTATCCATGATATGTATACAAGTTTTCTTGCGCCATTACTTCCCATAATCATTGAAAAATTATCTTTGTCCTTAAGCCAGGCAGGGCTTTTATCCACTGTTATGCAGATTCCAGCTCTGCTCAACCCTTTTATCGGACTGTTTGCAGACAACAAAGGCCTGGCCCGTTGGCTGGTTATTCTTGCCCCGACGTTCACGGCCATACCCATGAGCCTTATTCTTAATGCATCATCATACTCTGCATTGCTGGTTCTGGTCTTTTTTGCAGGCATCAGCGTTGCATTATATCATGTCCCTTCACCTGTCCTGGTTGCAAAGTATTCCGGGGAGAAAAAAGGACGCGGTATGAGCCTTTTTATGACGGGCGGAGAATCTGCAAGAACCCTGGGGCCCATATTTGCTATAGCTGCAGTATCATTTCTGGGGGAGGATCATTTTTATGTGGTTATAGGATTTGCCGTGTTAACATCTGTACTGCTTTATTTTACCCTTGAAAAAGAGGAACAAAAGACTTCCTTTAAAAGAAAAGGGTCTTTAAAGGCATCATTTCAGGAAATCAAAAATGTGCTGATCCCCTTGTCCGGAATTCTGGCGGCACGATCCTTTATGCACGCCTCCATGGGGATCTTTCTAACGGTTTTTGTGGAAAGAGAGACAGGAAGTCTCTGGTACGGCGGAGCGGCCCTTGCCTTGTACGAGGCATTTGGTGTGGCCGGTGTGTTAAGCGCAGGAACATTAAGTGACTGGCTGGGAAGACAAAGAGTATTGTTCTGGGTATTGGTGGTGGCACCTGTCGCCATTTTAATCTTTGTTTTTTCAACGGGCATTTTAAAAATTATCATGCTGGCTATTACCGGGTTTACTGTTCTTTCAACAACCCCTGTCATGCTGGCCATTATCCAGGAAAATGCAAAAGACCATCCTTCGGCAGCCAATGGTCTGTTTATGATGATCTCTTTTGCCGTCAGATCCATTGCTGTAGTTTTAGCAGGAATAATTGGCGATTTGGCAGGGCTTGAGAATATGTTTATTGTAAGTGCAGTCATCGGGTTTACTGCGATCCCCTTTTTATTAAAACTGGGCATTAAAATTAAGCATTAAAATATGGAGATACTGATGTTAAAAACCAATGAAGACAGGCTTGTTGAATTGGCCATGCAGTGCAAACCAGGGCCTCCCAGGATCAGACCAGGCTGGAAGGTGGATTATGAAGGCAAACCCTTTATCCTTCCCAGTATTGGTGGCATTACCTTAAATATCCAGGTGGGAGCTTCTGCTTTCGGGCTTGCCGGAGACCATATTGAGCCAGGGGTTAGTTGCACGGCAAATGCGGAAAAACCCTTTGAGTTTCCCAACAACTCACTCCAACTGCTGTCCTGTGTGGGCAATGTGGCCATTATTGTATCTGGAGATGCAAAGGGGGAAAAAGGGGTTGTTATAGGCCATCATGGCGGTTCAGAACACGTGATGATTGATTTTCCGAAAAAGGTTCTCGAGCAGCTGACCTATGATGATAAAATAATGATTCGAACAAAAGGCCAGGGACTGAAATTGATGGATTACCCGGATATCAAGTTGTTTAATCTTGATCCCGGCCTTTTAAAAAAAATGAAAATAAAAAAGATGGCGGATAACAGGCTTAAGGTGCCTGTCACAACCATTGTGCCGGCCCAGTGTATGGGATCAGGACTTGGTTCAGCCCATGTTGCAGCCGGAGATTACGATGTAATGACCAGTGATCCAGACACTGTTAAGAAATATAAATTAGACAGGCTTAAATTCGGTGATTTTGTGGCATTGCTTGATCATGACAATTCCTATGGCAGGGCATTTGTAAAAGGTGCGATCAGTATTGGTATTGTGGTTCATTCAGATTGTCTGCTTGCAGGCCATGGACCTGGTATATCCACTTTGATGACCTGTTCTTTACCATTGATTGAGCCTGTTCTGGATGCAAAAGCTAATATTTCCGATCTCCTGCAAATAGGGACAAAAAGAAAAAAATCAAGTCCAAAAACAATTAAGATGGATTAATAAAGTTGAATATAAGTAAGAAAACTATCCTTCAAAAAGGAAAAGGCAAGTCCAGGAAACAGGCAAAACTTGAATACCTGTACGAAAAAGAATCATTGTATTTTGCTCAGATTGCCGAAAGTGTAAAAGACATTGCCATAAAAGAACTCAAAGACTTAGGGGCCTATGATTTAAAACCGGTTTTCAGAGGGATATGGTTTAAGGCAACAAAAAAAGATTTTTACCGGATTACATATTTCTCACGACTTATTTCAAGGATACTGGCACCCCTTGTTTCCTTTGAATGCCATGACAAGGATGACCTTTATAAGGCGGCCAGAAAAATAAGATGGGAAGAATTCTTAACTCCTGAAAAAACTTTTTCCATTATGGCAAATGTATCTGAATCGGAAATTACCCATTCCAATTTTGCAGGGTTGCGGGTCAAAGATGCCATAGCCGATTATTTTAGGGACAGGGTCAACAAAAGACCGAATGTGGATTCAAAAGAGCCTTATATCACCATCAATATCCATATTCATAAAAATTTGGCAACCCTTACCATTGATGCCTCGGGCGGGCCGTTGCACAAACGCGGCTACAGGGAAGAATCTGTATCAGCTCCCATGCAGGAGACCGTTGCCGCAGCCATTATCAGATTGTCTGAATGGAATGGAAAGCAGCCATTGTATGATCCCATGTGCGGATCAGGTACGCTTTTGTGCGAAGCCCTCATGATGTATTGCCGGATACCGGCACAAATATTTCGAACCAGTTTTGGATTTGAAAGACTGCCGGATTTTGATACCATTTTATGGGAGCAGATTAAAAAAGAGGCCCGGGACAATTTTAAGGGACTTAAAAAGGGTCTGATTTCGGGAAGTGATCTGTCCGAGCATTCTGTTAATGCAGTTAAAACCAATATTATGGGACTTCATTTCGGAAGTGAAATCAGCATAGAACAAAAAGATTTTCAGGATATTGAATCCATAGACAACAGTGTGATCGTTACCAACCCTCCCTATGGTATCAGAATGGGGAAAGACCAGAATCTTAATAAGTTTTATGAAAATTTTGGCCTTTTTTTAAAAAACAAATGCCGCAAATCAATCGCCTTTGTCTATTTTGGAGAACCCAGATATATTAAAAAAGTTCCCCTGTCTCCATCCTGGAAACGTCCTTTGAAAATTGGCGGTCTTGATGGCAAACTTGTAAAATACGAATTATATTAAATTCAACTTGAGAATAGTTAAAATATGGAAAAATCAAATAAAGGTGGACAATACACCTGCAATGAATATAGAGAGGAGATGATCCTTTTGGGATTGCAGAAAAGACTTTCTTCCAAAGGATTAACCCAGAAAGAAAAAGAAAGCCTTTTAAAGGATATTGCTAAAGTTGAAAAGCAGATGGGAATAGATTAACTGATTTCCTTTTCTCTTATGGAAAAAATTTCCGCCATCATACATCTGGCACTGCCGCCACCAATGTTTTCAATGATAGACAGATCAAAACTTAAGATTTTACCATATTGTTCAAGAAATTTTTTCTGATCCTTTGTAAATCCCTGCCTGGCTTTTTCAGACATCACAATAAAAGACTCATTTTTCTGGTTTCTCACCTCAAGAATATTGCCGCAAAAATAATTTTCCATCTGGTCCATGGTTATTTCCATGACATTAAAGGATTTGTTTAAGGTTTCAAGGACATGGTTCCTCTGTTTTTTATCTGAAATGCATGCAAGACATATAACTGCATATTTTTCTCCAATACTCATCATTACATTGGTATGGTAGATGGGTTTTCCAGAAGAACTTTTTGTATCAAACAAAATACCTTCGCGGTAAAATCTTAAGCGGATAAAATTGTCAAACTGGTCTGGATGGCATCGTTCAGACCTGGCAGCATAAACCACCTCATCAACATGATCGATGATCAGGCTGCCAGTTCCTTCCAGAAACTTTTTTGGCTCATCAAGTCTTCCGACATTGATACAATTGCGAATGGTATATCCGTTTTCATTGAGAAGTTTTTCTATCTCCAGAAGCCGCCTTTCAGCTTTTCTGTTTCTTGCCATCATGGGATAGGTTAAAATGGTGCCATCATGTTCCGTGGAAAACCAGTTGTTAGGGAAAAGAGCATCCGGTGTTGTGATATCGTGGTTAATGGGCGGTTCCAGTATGAGCACAGTTATCCCTTTACTTCTAAGACCATCCACCATGGCTTGAAATTCTTTATTGGCTTTTTTTTTCAGTTCCTCCTGGCCAAGTGCTGGTTTTTTCTGGAATTCATTGTCAAACCCTGTTTCAATATTATATCCAAAATCCCTGGGCCTGACCATTAGGACGGTATCGGCTGTCCTGGTAATTTTTATTTCCATATTTTTATTTGTCCCGGGTTTAAATTTAGAATCAATCTTTTCGATTAATAAAATTATCATTTAATTGATCAATTCACACAGGCAATTAATTAGAATCAGATAAGAAAAAATTAACAAAAAGTCAATATTGAAAACAGATAGACACAGGGCAATGGCATATAAAATAAAAAAGTTGGATCAATTATTTTTTTATGATAACTAAACAGGAGTCCTGTTTAAATGTCGCAAAGGAAATACAATGAAAATCAGACCGGCCGATATTGAAATTGCAAAATTCGATGAAAAATGGAGCGCTTTATTAAAAATTATTAATGTTAAAATAGGGAGGTAATATGGGACTTCAGGATGAATTAAATGCATTGAAGGAAAAATCAATGAAAATGATCCCAAAGCAGACTGGAACCATCATGGCAATTGCCTCTTCCATTGCATTCTTATGCTGTTTTTAATATACTTTAATCAAAAAAAATCCCGGGTTAAAAATATATCAAATTTATACAAAGGGTTATACAGATGAATACTACCACTGAATCGACCAAGGAGACGTCTCTCAAGCTGTATCATGAATTAATGGCCAATAAAGTGGGTGACATTCTTTTGGTATCCTGCCCCTATGATGCATTTATCATGGAGGAGGAAGGCCGTCTTTCAACAAGAATCATAAATGAATACAAGGGGCTTAATCTGTCAAAACCCCCAAGGCTTACATGGGCATCCTCTGCATCAGAAGCGTTTAAAAAGCTTGAGGAGAAAAAATTTGATTTAATCCTTGCCATGCCTAGCCTGGATGAAATGGATGTATATTCCTTTGGTGAAAAGGTAAAGCAAAAATATACTGACCTGCCCTTTTTTATGCTGCTTCATAATACCTGCGATATTGATCAATATATTTGTGTGGATAATTCTACGGCCATTGACCGGACATACATCTGGGGCGGGAATGCAGACCTTTTGCTGGCCATTATCAAAAATATTGAAGATGAAATGAATGTTGCCTTTGATACTGAGAATGCCAATGTCAGGGTGATCATTCTGGTGGAGGATTCGCCCTATCATTATTCCTCTTTTTTACCAGTGCTTTACAAACAGATTGTGAGGCAGACACAGTCTGTTATTGATGAATCCATTAATGAAGAACACAGGCTGTTAAAAATGAGGGGTCGTCCTAAAGTATTGGTTGCCCACAACTATGAAGAGGCTATGATTCTTTATGAACAATATAAACCCTTTCTGTTATCTGTTTTTTCAGATATGCGGTATCCGAAAAACGGGATACTGGATGAGCTTGCAGGGCACAAACTTTTAACAAAAATTAAAAAGGAAATTCCAGATCTGCCAGTCCTTATTCTTAGTACTGAGGACCATAACCAGGAAAAGGTGGCTGATATTCCAGCCGTCTTTATCAATAAAAACTCAGATAATTTAAATGATCAGATTAAAAGTTTTTTTGTTTCCTATCTTGGGTTTGGTGCCTTTGTGTTTCGGTTGCCCAATGGGAAGGAAATTGCCAGGGCCAGTGACTTAAGGGCCATTGAAAAACTTTTGGCTGAAATTCCTGATGAGTCCATTGTTTATCATGCCATGAACAATGATTTTTCAAGATGGTTCATGGCCAGAAGTGAAATTGAGTTCGCACTCAGGCTCAAACCTTATACAATCAGTGATTTTTCAGACCCCAAAGATATGAAGAAGTTCTTGATTGATAGTATTCATGCCCGGAGGAAAGGGTCAAGACAGGGCCAGATTATTGATTTTGATTCTGAAAAGTTTGATTCAGATACAGATTTTATGAAAATCGGGACGGGGTCGCTTGGAGGGAAGGCCAGGGGCCTGGCTTTTATGGCCTCCCAGATCAGGCGGGACACTTCTTTGCGGGATAAGTTTCCAGACGTGGACATCAGTATTCCCCAGACCTTTGTGATTTCAACGGAAGGGTTTAAAACCTTTATTGAGAAGAATGATCTGGCAAAGCTTCTTGAATCTGATGAGAAATTGGAAGATAACCAGATTGTTGAACAATTTATCCAGGCCAGGTTTCCCAACGCCTTGAGAAAAAGCCTGAGCGCTTATCTGCAAAGTGTCAAATATCCCATTGCAGTCCGGTCTTCCTCGCTTTTTGAAGATGCTCATTATCAACCCTTTGCAGGACTTTATAATACCTATATGCTGCCAAATTCACATCCAGATCTTGAAAAACGGCTTGAACAATTGATCATGGCTGTTAAACTGGTTTATGCCTCTACCTATCTTAAGGCACCAAGGTCCTATGCAAAAGCCACCATGCATCGAACCGAAGATGAGGAAATGGCCGTGGTTCTTCAGCAATTGACGGGCATGGCATATAACAACTATTTTTACCCGTCCATTTCAGGTGTGGCCCAGTCCTATAATTTTTATCCCATCTCCCATTTAAAGGCAGAAGAAGGTGTTACCTATATTGCTCTGGGGCTTGGGAAAATTGTCATGGAAGGTGGCCGGACCTTAAGATTTTGTCCGAAATATCCCCAGTTTTTACCCCAGTTTTCCGCTGTGAATGATATTCTTGAAAATTCCCAAAAATATTTTTATGCCTTAAAGCTTGACGAATTCCCGATTGATGAGAAATCCATATCCGGCTCCACGGAAGATCTTACCCTTGCAAAACTTGATTTAACTGATGCAACTGATCACCCCGTTATCCGGTTTTTGTCCTCCACTTTTTATGCCCAGGACAACAGGATCAGGGATTCTTTTTCCAATAAAGGATTCCCTGTATTAACCTTTGCCAATATTTTAAAATATAATTCTTTTCCTCTGGCCAAACTCCTTGAAGAGGTCACAAAAATAGGCAGTAAATGGATGGGGTCTTCTGTTGAGGTAGAGTTTGCAGTTAATCTGCCACAGGATGAGAAACTAAAACCCCAATTCTCGTTGCTTCAAATCAGGCCCATGGGACGGTATAAACAAAACCTGGGTGTTAAAATCGGGGAAAAGGAAATCAAGGAGGCCTTTGCTTATTCCACGCTTTCGCTTGGGAATGGAGAATATAAGGATATCTATGATGTGGTGTACGTGGACCCTGAGACCTTTGATCCTGGAAAAACTATGGAAATCGCAGGAGAAATAAACAAAATTAATGCCTTGTTTAATGGAAACGGCAAAAAATACGTTTTGATCGGGCCTGGCCGATGGGGATCTTCTGACCGGTGGCTGGGAATTCCCGTGGTCTGGAATGATATTTCCAATGTAGGGGTGATGGTGGAAACAACCATTGAAAGCATAAAAGCTGATCCATCCCAGGGTTCCCACTTTTTTCAAAATATTACCTCCCTTGGGATCAGCTATATTACCATTTCCAATAAGGGGGATGATTTTATTGATTATGAATTTTTCAAGTGCCAGGACTGTGAAAACACAACAACTTATTTAAAACATATAAAATTTGAAAATCCCATAAAAATCCTGGTGGATGGAAAGACATCCCAGGCAGTATTGATGCCCTATAAAAATGAAGAATTGGATATGATCATGGATGACATTCCAGTCATCCTCTAAAGAAATGGTTTTGTTGTTTTATTACTGGGCAGACAGTTTCTTTGTGATTTTGTCGGCAGCAGCCAGGGTTTGTTCAATAATGGACGGCATCTTTTTTCTGGACATGGAAGCCTTAAATCCAACTACCCAGATAGCCAGAACATAGTTAAAATAGCCTTTGACAGGTGCTACAACCGCTCGGACGCCTGAAATATATTCTTCATCATCCAAGGCAAAGCCATTTTTTTGAACTTTTTCCAATTCTCTGGCATATTGCACAGGATCAATAATAGTATTGGCCGTGAATTTGATCAGAGGATTTGAGTTTAGATATTTTTGTGCATCTTTTGCTTCCATCTGGGATAAAAACAGTTTTCCAATGGCCCCTGCCAGCAATGGAAGGGTTGTGCCAATTGGAGATGTAATTTTAAAGTCTTTTCTGGATTCCACAATATCGATAACCGTTACCTTGTGAGCATTCCTGATGCCAAGAAATACAGACTCCTGGCATTGTTCCATCAGTTCTTCCATAAAGGGACGGGCAATATTTTTAAAATCAAGCCTTTCATAGGCTGCTTTCCCAAGTTCCATAAGGGTAATGCCGATGCTATATTTTTTTGAAACAGGGTTGCGTAGGATGGCACCCAGGTCCTCAAGGGCGGCAGTGATGCCGTGAACCGTGCTTTTGCTGATATCCAAACGACTTGAAATTTCACTGATTTTTAAACCCTGGCTGGATTTTGAAATTACATCCAGTATGAGAAAAGCCTTTTTAACAATGGGTGCCTGATATTTTTTTGTCATTGTTCACCATAATGAATTTTTTATATTACAATACAGCTAAAAAATAGCTTGACAACTATATAATAATAATATTAATTGTATTCGTGTTCATTATTATGAATTTTATTAAAATGCAATAATTAATTGTGCCCTTGTCATGGGCTGGGCAGGATAAAATAAATTTTTTATCAATAAGTTTTTTTGTCAAATCGTTTTGTCAGGACCGAAAACCCGTGTTTGGATGAAAAGTTGTCCATATGCAAGGCGCAAGGAATTCTGAAACCGGAGTGTACTATAGTACATGAGGATTTCAGAATTATGCAGCAACGCAGCAGATGGGTGAGTTTTCGTTCAAACACTAAATAGTTTATTTTTTTTATATTAATCAATAACAAAGGAGGGTCACTATGGCAGTAGATACCAATAAGTTGTCAAGTGCCGAAAGTCTGAGTAAAACCAGAACCTACGGTAAGTTTAGATGCCATAATCCAACCTGTATGGGCAGGCTGGAGCCTAAGCCGGGTGACAAACATGTGAAATGTCCGGTTTGTACGTGTGAATTCCGTGTTGCATGGATTCGCCCTGATTTTCCAAGAATCCGTGGGCCCGTCTGGGAAGTGAATAAAAAACTTGCCGATGCAGCATTTAAAAAGAAGATGGAGGGTAAATAATATGGCATTAGATAGAAAAATAGCATATATTGACCTTGCCACCGGAGAGATAGAGGTCAAACCGATTCCTCTTGATGTCAGAAGAAAATTCCTCGGTGGTCGGGGTCTTGATGCTTATCTATTACTGAATCATTCTAAAAAAGGTTGTGATCCGCTGGGACCGGATAACCCGTTGATCGTCAGCGGCGGTATCCTCACAGCTACCTGTGCATCTGCAACGGCAAGAACCCATGTCATGGCAAAATCACCCTTAACAGGGCTTTTGGGTTCCTGTAATATGGGCGGATTTTTTGCGCCTGAAATGGCCTGGGCCGGGTTTCATCACCTGGTGATCAAAGGAAAGGCTGAAAAACCCAGTTATATTTATATTCACAATGGTGAAATTCAGATTCGTGATGCAAAAGATATCTGGGGAAAAACCACCACAGATGCCCAATGGGCCATCAGGGATGAGTTAAATGACCAGGAAGTAAAATCCCTTGTGATAGGACCTGCCGGTGAAAATCTTGTGGTTTTTGCAAATGTCATGACAGGGATTAAGAATGCCGGCGGCAGAACGGGAATGGGTGCGGTCATGGGTTCTAAAAACCTTAAGGCGATTGCCTGCAGGGGAACAATGGATATCAAAATTGCCCATCCTGTGGAAGCCCTTGAGTACAACAAACATTTTATCGATCAGATTACATCTGCAAAGGTAAACAAGACCCAGGGGACCTTGGGAACACCTTTTATCTGGGGTGCAACCAACTCATGGGGCGGGGTTCGAACCCGCAATTTTCAGTATAACCAGTGTGAATATGCAGATGATATAGAACCGGAAGCAATTGACGAGATCTGTGAAGACACCATGGGACCCTACCACATGTCAGGCTGTTTCGGGTGCCAGGTTCATTGCCGTGCTCAGTACAGAATCCCTTCCGGCCCTTTAAAGGGCAAATACGATGAAGGGCCTGAGTATACATCCCAGGGCGCGTTTGGTGGTGAAACAGATACGCCAAGGGCTGAAACAGTTCTTGTTGGGAATCATCTTGTTAATCAATATGGTATGGATAACCTTGAAACCGGTTCCCTGATTTCATGGGCCATGGAGCTTTACGAGAAAGGTATTCTTACCAGCAAAGATACAGATGGACTGGATCTTAAGTTTGGCAATGATGAAGCTGTTCTTGAAATGATTGAGCGAATTTGCTTTAGAAAAGGTAAAGTTGCCGATGCCCTTGCAAATGGTGGTATTCCTGCTTCTAAAACCTTTGGTAAAAATTCTTTTGATTATCTTATCCAGGTAAAAGGAATGAGCAACCTGCATTCCGATGAAAGAGCCACTCCAGGGTTGGCATTGAACATCGCAACCTCTTCCAGGGGTTCAGATCATTTAAGAAGCCGTCCGGCCATCGATCTCTATCATCTACCTGAAAAAGTATTGAAAAAGATTTACTCAAGTCCCATCCCATATGACGGGCCATTGTCTTCCGAGCATACGGAATACATCGGAAAAGCCTGGCAGGTTTTCTGGCAGGAAAACTGTTACATGGGTGTAGATTGTCTGGGTATCTGCAAATATCACACAACCTTTCTTGGCGCAACATTGCCAAACTTTGAAGACTGGCCGAAAGTGCTGTATTACAACACAGGCCTTGAATTCACACCTGAAGAATTGTGGGATATTGCAGAACGCTGCAACATGGTAGAAAGACTTTTCAACTTAAGGGAAGGTTTGACAAGAGATGATCTTGAAAAAGGCGATATGATCAACCATCGTTATTTTGACGAGCCAACAAGAAGAGGTGCACCTGATGTTGTTGGAACAACAATTGACAGGGAAAAATTCAGCAAGATGATTGATGAATTCTATGAGCACAAAGGTCTTGATCAAAAAGGCAAACCTACAACAAAAACCCTGAAACGGCTTGGGCTGGCAAATGAGCCATCCCATATGCTGTAAAAGTTTGAAAGGAGGATATCATGAAAACAAAGGATAAGGTCCTTATGATAAACCCTGAAAAATGTACAGGGTGCAGATTGTGTGAACTGGTATGTGCGGTAAAACATGATGGGGTTTCAAATCCTGCCAGAAGCCGCATCAGAGTAATGAAATGGGAAATGGACGGGGTATATATCCCCATGGCCTGCCAGCAGTGCCAGGATGCGCCGTGCATGGATGTCTGTCCTGCCAACGCGATTTCCCGCAATGATGAACTCAACAAAATCGAAGTGGATTATAATAAATGTATCGGCTGCAGGTCTTGTGTGGCCATTTGTCCCTTTGGCGCCATGGGCTTTAACTCCATTGACAGAAAGGTCTTCAAATGTGACCTTTGCGATGGAGATCCCCAGTGCGTAAGATTCTGTGAGGTTAAATGTGTTGAATATGTGGATGCAGATGATGTTGCCATTTTCAAAAAAAAGGAAGCAGCTAAAAAACTGTATGTAACAAGCCATAAAATTGCGTTGAAAGAAGCCTAGTGCTATAAAACTTTCATAAGGATTTAAGATAGTTTATACTGCACGTTCCGGGAAAAGCCTGGAACGTGCAGTATTGTTTTTCCTTTG
>JACNHV010000049.1 GCA_014383445.1 Candidatus Desulfobacula maris
CAAAAAAATAAAAGGGTGTAAAACAAAATGTCTTACACCCTTTTTTATTACAGATATCCGTCTAATTTAAGCAGTATGGCTTAACCTAGTGCTTTAACAGCAGGAGCGATTGCAGGATGAACAAAAAGAAGAATCATTGCTACAACAAGTGCATAAATACAAAGAGACTCGATCAATGCCAAACCAATCAGCATGTTCACCTGGATTTTACCGGCTGCTTCAGGGTTTCTTGAAATACCGGCCATTGCGCCGTTCAAACCCAACCCCTGACCAATGCCGCAACCAAAAGCTGCAATACCAATGGCAAGACCTGCTGCCCATACACTACCAACTAGAAATTCCATGTTTTACTCCTTATTACAATTTAATAAATTAATATAAAAATAACGGGCTTCTTCCCAGTTCCCGTAAAACGCCTTACGTGTAGGCTATTGCCTATTAATGTGCTTCTTCGATTGCCCCGGCAATATACATGGTGGGCAGCAGGAAAAATACAATTGCCTGAATCAGAGATACCAATATACCCATTGCCATGATTGGAAGCGGTACTAAAAATGGACCGGCCAGCATGAGCAGAATCCCTACAACGAGTTCATGGCCCATCATGTTTCCGAAAAGACGCAGGGTCAGGGACAAAACGCGCGCCATATGCCCGATGATTTCTATAATTAGAAACAAGGGCATTAAGGCAGGTACTGGTCCCAAAAAGTGTTTGATGTATTTAAACCCATGCATTTTAATGCCAATCACATGACTCCATGTTACTGCAATAATGGCCAGCGATACTGTGGTATTGATCTGGGCCGTTGGCGGATAAAATCCAGGAATCAATCCAAACAGATTGCCCAATAGAACAAATAGAAAGAGGGTCAATAATAAAGGAAAAGATTTTCTGCCCTCATCCCCGGTGATGGATACCATGAATTCTTCGAGCCCTGATATAACTACTTCAAATACATTCTGTATTGGTTTGGGAACCATGGAAATACTTTTTCCACCCACCCAGCCTAAAAAAATCAAAACAATCATCGCCAGCCACATATAGGTGACATGCGGATGAGATGCTGCCCATTTTTCCATTCCAAATATCCCAAACAATGACGTCATAAACAAATATGGATGTTCCACTTATACTGCCTCCTTGAAGAATATTTTTTTTAATTCAAGTGCCGTAGCCAAAAACACACTTGCAACAACAACGGAAAGGCCTGCCAGAAGGCCTACCGGATGAACGATATGTTTCGATATCAGCAGGAAAATCAAAAACCCGCTTATGGCAAATCGAATATAATATTTAACCAGGACATTGCTGACAACTGACCGTCCTTTTTCTGATACGGTATCAGGATGAAACATGGTTTTTAATGTCCGCTTCAAAAGATGAAAATTGACAGCAACAATCAAACCGCCCAGAATGATGCCCATGGCAAATTTAACAGGGGTCATCGCAAGGCCTATAATTCCTCCTATCAGAAGAATCAGCCAGTTAGATCTTGTTATAAAATCAATTACCTTTTGCAGGTCCTGCATTAATACTTTTTTCCTTTTTGCCCTGCTCTGTAAATGTTGCTGAACCCGGCGGCAATACCGAATGCCAGACCAACAAGCAGCAAAACAGGCTGCGTACCAAATTTTTTATCCAACCAAAGTCCGATTCCAAGACCGATGAAAATAGCAAGCGCCACTGAAATTCCCAAGCTGGCAAAATATCCAAGTTCTCTGATGGTTTTACCAGTTTCTTTTTTCATCTTCAGCCTTTTTCATTCCATCATATGGCCTTACATAACCATTTATCTTGAAAGCAAATAACACATACTGAATTTCAAGTCAATGTGAAAAACATTAAATTAACCTTAAAAATCCCTTATCACTTTCACCGGTAATTTCACCTACTATCCAAGCCTTTATTCCCTTTATTTTCATTTTTTCCACACAGGTTCCGGCATCTTTTTTATTCAGGCTTATGAGCAATCCACCAGATGTCTGGGGATCGAAAATCAGATCAACCACTGCCCTGTCAACTGCTTCATCAATATGGGTCAATTCTTTAAAAAAACTACGGTTTTTATGGGCTCCGGCCGGCACCATACCCATGCGTGCAAAATCCAGGACATTGTTTAACATGGGAACTTTTTGAGTAAAAAGCGTAATATCTTTTTTTGAACCCTTTGCCATTTCCAGCAAATGCCCGACAAGCCCGAAACCTGTAACATCTGTGCAGGCATTGACGTTAAATTGTGACATCACCTCTGCTGCAGTCTTGTTCAACATGGACATTACAGCAACAGATTCTTTTATATTTTCGGGTGTAGCCAGTTTTGCTTTTATGGCAGTTGACATGATTCCAGTTCCCACAGGCTTTGTTAAAATAATGGCATCCCCTGTGGCAGCCGCAGAATTGGTCTTAACCTTATCCGGATGAACAATCCCAGTAACGGAAAGCCCATATTTAAATTCCTGATCATCCACGGAGTGACCGCCCACCAGAACAGCACCGGACTCGTTAATTTTATCCAACCCACCCCTCAAGGTTTCAGCAAGAATATCCTCGGACAGAATATTGTTTGGAAAACAAACAATATTCATTACAGTAATGGGCTCTCCTCCCATGGCATATACATCGCTTAAGGAATTGGCCGCCGCAATCTGTCCGAATTCATATGGCGAATCCGTTATCGGTGTCAAGAAATCAAGGGTCTGGATAAGCGCTATTTCAGAATTCAGCTTATAAACTCCGGCGTCATCCGGAGAATCAAGACCCACGATCAGGTTGGGGTGAGGTTTAATTACAAGCCTCCTTACAATTCGATCCAGTGTCCCTGGATCCAGTTTAGCAGCTCACCCTGCGGCTTTTACTGTCTGTGTTAAACGAATCGTATCGGCTTTTTCCATGTGTTTCAAAAAAATAGTGCCTTTTTTTTCCATTTTTATACTTCCTTTTATTGCATTGAAATCACACAGGCAAACCTGCCCGTTGTTTTCTCTCCCCTAAAAGAATAAAACATGTCTGTATTACATTTTGTGCATATTTCCATATTTTCAATGCACTCTTTTTTCACACCCTTATCCATCAGCTGATCAACACTCATGTTCCAGAAATTAAAATAATCTTTATTTGTAATTTTATATTTCCACAAATTTTCAGGAATCTCATCCTTATAATTTACAAATTCAGAACAACAGGGACCAAGGGAAGGAGAAATGCCTGCCATGATATTTTGAGGCTGACAGCCAAACTCAAAGACCATTTTGTCTACGCATTTTCCAATAATATTTTTAACACTTCCCTGCCACCCGGAATGAATATTTGCAATTACTTTTTTTTCAGGGTCATACAGCATGACAGCCTGGCAATCGGCTACCTGGATGACAAGAAACACATCTTTCATATCAGTAACAATTGCGTCAGCTGTGGCAGCTTCAGTATTGAATTGAAAATTTTCAGAAATAGTAATGTCATCCTTTTTCAATACCTTAACACCACTCCTGTGTACCTGGTTTAAAAAAACAAAGGGCTTTGTCCCCATTTTTCTGATAATGACCTTTCGGTTATTTGCAACAGCCAATAGCTCATCACCGGAATTTATTCCGATATTCAGAGAATCAAAAGCACCTGTACTTGCTCCGCCGGCCCTCGTAAATATACCGTGAACAATACTGGAATGATTCTTAAAATGTTCAAACTCACAGATTTTGATATCAGTTGGTAAATACAATTGTTTTTTTAGCATCCTTGTATTGCCTGGATAATATTTTAATCTCAGAAAAAATGACAATTTTAGCCATATATCTCTTGTCTCCGGTCTGTACTGCATGGGATTAATGTTCTGGCTTTTTTCACC
>JACNHV010000087.1 GCA_014383445.1 Candidatus Desulfobacula maris
GCTGATTGGCATCTTTTACTTTAGGCTATGCGCAGATGTATTGGTAATTTCGATGCACCATATAAGTGGCCAACAAAGGCAGGGCATGATTTACAGATTCTCCCCTTGCCTTGATTTTATTTAGCGTATTGATGGCAAATGAGTGCCTTAGGCTATGAGGCACTGGAGCACCGAAGGTGACATTGCCAATGAGCTGTTTGGGTCTGTCAATGCCGATGTCTTTTACCGCCCGGTGAAAGGCGGAACGGACATCTTGATCTTTCAGCGGTGCATCCCCTCTACCGGCTAAAAGAAACGGATTTTGATCATTACCGTAAAAGATCTTTCGCACCGCCAGATAATTTTCTATTTCTGCAACTACAGATCGGGGTATGGGGATCAGTCGGTCCTTTCGGAACTTTGTTCTTTCTATATAGACGGTTGCCTCTTGTTTTCGGTAATGACACAAACACAGCCGCAAAGGTTCATTTATTCTCATACCGCATCGTGCCAGCATCACGACAGACACGTATTTGGCCATATCCAACAAAAAGTACTTCTCCTTTTGTCGGATGTTTTTACCGGCCACTTTGATAAGCGCTTCGGTTTGTCTCTGAGAAAAGACAAAAGGAACAAAATACCGCTTGGGCAGTCTCGGGATATACTTCAGCGGGTTTTCATCAAGTTCACCCTTTCGTACCAAAAACTGAAAGAAGCCGCGGATATCTGACAGGATGTCATTAACGATGTTAGGATGCGTGCTGATCTGTCTCCGCAACTGAAGAAAGAATGGAGCCTGCAATTGATTCCAGCTTACCTTTTGCTTCTGCAAGTACCGATCAAAGGAAAGAAGGTGAGGCTTCAGTGGATTTTTCGCATACCCCAGATTTTTGCGGTAGAGCATGTATTGATCCAGTTGTTCGGCCATAAAGCTTTCAAATGGTTTCATTAAAAAGCACCTGTCGCATCAGTTCGGTGTGTACATGAAGATATTTTTTCGCAGATTCGATTTCATCATGTCCGAGCATCTCTTTGATTTCAAAGACAGAGGCGCCGCTTTCAAGCAAATTCTGCGCATAGGTATGACGCAGCCAATAGGTCGAAGACGACAGCCCCACTGCCTTCATCGCTTCGGAGATATGGTAACCAATAGCATTTGTAGTCACTGGCCCATAAGGTGGATGAAGGCTCAAAAAAAGAGTTCTGTGTTTACTTTCAGGCCGAGCTGCTATCCGGTAAGCAGCCACGGCTTTCAGCGTGGCGTCGGGTATGGGAAGTGTAATGGGGCGGTTGTTTTTTCTGTCCCTTATGGTGAGTTCGGCTTTTTTAAACAAGATGTCATCCAGGCTGATCAGGGTGATCTCTTTGGGACGAAGCCCCAGGCTATAGCAAAGATGCATCATGGCATAGGTTCTGATGTTGCAGTCAGAAGAAAGAGTAACGCCGGAAAAAAGCTTTTGTATTTCCCTTGGCCGTAAAAACTTGGGCGGCTTGGAAAGACCATATTGCCTTGGTCCCACAATTAAAGATGCCAGATCTCTTTTTATGATTTTACGCTCCTGATACAGATAGGTTAAAAAGCCGCGAAGCGAGGATCGATAGACCCTGCGGGTATCCGGTTTAAAGGGAACAAAAAACTGTGCCAAAAACGCATCTACATGTTCAATGGCAAGATGGGCAAGTTTGATTTGTTCTTTCTGTAAGTATTGATTAAATGCACAAAGAACTCTTCTGATACGCTTGATGTTGTTATCTGCCCACACCCCCCGTTGTTGCTGATAGATAAGATAGTCTTCATAGATTTCCGGCAAATCTATTAGAGAGCCCTTTGGTAACAATGGCCGCGGTATCATGCCCTGGCCAAACAGATACCGAGAGAGCCCATAAATTGCATGGACAGGAGAAGATCTTTTCCTAAAATCTCTGAGCGTATCTTCAGTAAATATCTGCTTAAAACGACATTTTCTTTGTTTGATGAACCCTCTAAACTGCAACAACGTCCGCGCATATGCTTTCCGGGTACTCGGTGCATATCGGTTTTCTGCCATCCATTGAAGATAGCTTGCGATCACTCGGTCCAGGATCTTTAGATCCGATTCAATCTCCTTAAGCCGTTGTTCGATCCATTCAATGGTTGCTGCCGTTTTCTCATCGATCATTTGAACACCCTTTAACGGTTTGTTGGATAAGCTCTTCAAGCGCAGCTCGTCTCTGTCTTTTCTTTTTATCCGGTTCCTTTTTCGGCAAAGAAAGTACCTGGAAAACGGTACCGTCAAAAGCGATTAAATCTTTTTCAATCAGGCTGTCTCGAGATGCGATATATTCCTCAAGGCTTATCTCAAGAAGCGTGCAGATGCTGTCATAGCTGTAAAAAGAAAGACCGTTGCGATCCGATACCAAAACTAGAAAAAGGTATAAAAGCAGTTCTTTCTGCCCCAAAGCGGCTAAAAATCCATCCAAGACAAACCGGTGAGGGATAAAGCTAAAACCGCCGTTGATTTTTCTGACCCTGTCGACATTAAGGACCTTTTTGTTGATCATGACCAACTCCTTTTGCGTAATCTACAAAATCTGATCCTTGCTTGTCGATCGCCTCTTGAAAACCTTTTCAGGGTTGTTGGTTGGTTTATCTATTATATTCAATGGGTTATTTTAATATCACCTCTTAAAAACGAAAACAGGGTAGTTGGTGAGTATATTTAATGATTGCAACTGGTTAAGTTCTTATCACCTCTTGAAAACACTTTCGGGGGTAGTCGCCAGCTCAGCCCAGTATTGAAACGGTGCTGCGTAATTTTTTGTGCCAGCGCCGATCGAGGAGTTGGCACAAATACTCATGAATAATAACGTGTTGAACACCGATCAGCTCTTTGACATATTCAAGCGGCATCCCAGTCTGCATCCGGCTTGCCGGTACCTTACTAAGATGCTTTTCAGGCCGAGTTACTTGTGGATCCCCCCTTGCTTTTGTGGCGGCATCGATCTTTTTTTGAAGATAATTGGTTTCAAAGTAATCGCTGTTTTTGCTGTTCCATTCGGCACACTTCTTCCGATGCCATTCTCGCTGACATTTAACCTGACCACAGGTCATCTGTCTGTCTTTCACTCGCGGGTTGGGCATAAACCAGCGCCTGCATATTCGGCAGGGGCGCTTGCGGGGAGGTATCTTTGACATCGCCTTCTCCTTTGATGCGATAAGAGAAAACGATTCTACAATAGTTTTAATGCCTTTCTATTGGGAAAGCCGACAGTTCGACGGGATGCTTGAATAATAAGAATTAAATTGATCTTTAAATATTCAAGGGAAGAATCAAACAGGAATTAAATGATGGGGAATCAAAATCTCATAACATAATAAAACTAGAAACATATCTCCAACATACTTGCACTTTGGCTGGCTTTCTAAGAGTTTTGATATCATATTGTCTATCGATGTATTAACCCATTCTTCGATTTTGTCAAATTAAGTATAGCCCAGGACCATTAACAAAACATCTTGGGAATTAGCGGGTTTGGATCTATTGCCGTCGTTTCATGCTGTACGGTTATTCGACATCTTCGCCTTCGCCTATGAGATCCAATGGATCGACAACTTTAAAGTTTACATTCGATAGCTGTTCATAATCGATCGCTTGAGTGCGCTTTAGCTTCGTTCTCTTATTCAAGGCGGATTGAAGTTCGTGTTGCGTTTCCATTTCGGTGATGAGCCCAAGATCAACATGAGGAGGATGGAGCGGAAATCGGTGTAGGGCGTGCCACGTACCTTTCCACAGCATGATACCTTGCGTACCGTCCAAGTAGAATGCACGTATCTCCTCAGGCTTGGGTATCGAAGATTGATCGTTAAAAGCGGTTGGTGC
>JACNHV010000048.1 GCA_014383445.1 Candidatus Desulfobacula maris
CTGCATTTGAAATATTAAACAATGCTTGATTAATATTTTCGGCCCGCCTGCGATCCGTGATATCCAGCATTGTTCCCGATGCCGCAGGCCGGCCTTTATAAAGGATAGTGGATCCGAAAATCTCCAGATGGATCACTACACCGTTTTTCTTTATTCCTCTGAACCCGTAATTGAGAAACTTGACTTCTCCAGCCTCCCGTCTCCTCATCTGTTCTTCAACCAGTCCCAGGTCATCTGGATGGACAAGTTTGCTAAAATGCATTTTGTTTAAGCATTCTTCAATGGTAAAGCCAAAAATATCGGCAAATTTTGGATTTACATAAACAAAGTACCCGTCTTGAATAATATAATTTCCTGCAAGGGATTGTTCTGAAAAGGTCTGAAATATTTTTTCAGATTCTTTTTCTTTCATATTATTTTCTATCTTATTTTCCAACCAACACCTCCCGTATCTTCTGGTCAAGATCTTTCATTACAATCGGCTTTAACAAAAAGCCCTTAATTCCTATAGATTCAGCCTTTTCTTCAGACATGGCCTCACTGAATCCTGTGCAAAGCAATACGGGAATATCAACGCGTATTTTAATCAATTCAGCCGATAGCTTATCCCCGGGCATATTTGGCATTGCCATATCAGTAATGACCAGATCAAATTTGTCAGGGTTGGCCTTGAACGCTTCAAGGGCTTCAAAGCTGCTGGTACGGCAGATAACCTGATACCCCAGACGCTCCAGCATGCGTTTTTCCATTGTAAGGATCGCTTCTTCATCATCCACGAGCAGAATTCGTTCTTTTCCACCCTGTATCGGTTTTTCAGTTTGAAATTTTGGTTCTTCAAAAAAAATCTTTTCCACTGGGAAAAAAACATTGAACTTCGTACCTTTACCAGGCAGGCTTACAACTTGAATATCACCATTCATGTTTTTAACAATACCATGAACCACAGAAAGCCCCATTCCAGTACCCTTGCCTATTTCTTTGGTGGTAAAAAATGGGTCAAAAATTTTTCCGATTACCGCTTTATCCATACCTGTGCCTGTATCCGCTATGGTTAAACAGGCATAGCGCCCGGGTGCCATATCAGAATTTATCAGATCAGATTTTTCAATTTCAATTTCTTTCAGACTGACTTTCAGTTTTCCGCCTGTTTCTTCCATGGCATGATACGCATTGGTTGAAAGATTCATTACAATCTGATGAATTTGTGTTGGATCTGCTTTAATCACACCACAGTCATCATCGATATCCTGTATAATTTCAATTGTTGCAGGAATTGTAGATCTTATGAGTTTTAATGCCTCCCTGATAATCGGCTGCATTTTCATAAATTTCGACTCACTGGTATCTTGACGGGAAAATGTGAGAATCTGTTTTACCAAATCTTTGGCTCGCAGGGCGCTGGTATAAATTCCATTAAGACCGGCTCGAAGCGGGGTATTTTCCGGGGCCTCCTCAAGCAGCATCTCTGCATACCCTAAAATAGGAAAAAGAATATTATTAAAATCATGGGCAATACCGCCGGCAAGGGTGCCGATGGATTCCATTTTTTGAGATTGTGCAACTTGATCCTGAAGCTGTTTGACTTTTTTTTCAGATAAAATTTTTTCAGTCACATCCCTGCCAATACCACTGATGTATGGCTCACCATCATCTGGTTTAACCAGGGAGCTTTTATATTCAATATAAATTTTTTCCTTGTTTTTTTTGAAATAACAACTAATGCCCTGGTGAACTTCCTGTTCCTTGATCTTTTCCAGATACTGGCTGGTAAACTCAGATTGAAATTCCGGTTTCATGAATTCGATTGCCCTGTGCCCGACAAATTCATTTATATCATAGCCAAAGAGTCTCTGCATGGCCGGATTTACTGAAGTAAAATATCCGTTAAGATCCTGTGTATAGACAAGATCCGTTATAGAGTTAAAAAGGCCTCGAAATTGTTGTTCTGATTTTATCAGCGCCAGTTCAATCTTTTTTTGATCATCAATATCCCGGCCCACGGCAACAATACTCTCGATTTGATTGTCTTTATCCAGAATAGCCGTATTCAGCCAGGCCTGCCAGCGAAAGCCATCCTTTGTCAAGGCACGCTCCTCAAGGTGAGCCGTATAGGGAGGTTTAAAAACACGTTTAATGGCTTGTTTCACATTGTCCTGATCATCTTTATGGATTAATAGCATAAATGATTTGCCAAGCAGTTCCTTTCTGGTTTTCCCAAATGTCCTGCAATAGGATGGGCTGACAAATTGAAACAGTCCTTCTCCATCAAATTTTACGATCATATCTGTCTGGTTTTCAACCAGAAGGCGGTATTGCTCTTTGGTTTTTTCCAAAGCATACTCCGCCTGTTTCCGGCTTGCCAGCATCTTGTTGGTGATCCCTGCTATATCTTTGAATTCCCTGAACCGAAGATCATCCGGGTTTATGACAATTGCAGAGGTGGTTGCATTTTTTAAAGAGAATGAAAAGGTTTCAATCTCTTTTGCGATTTTATTGGATATGCGTTTTGACCAGACGTAAACCAGACATAATAACACTGCCAGGATCAATAAACTTTGAAAGATTCTTTTTTGAAGTCCGATCATTAATGCGGTCTTGTTGTCTAAAATAATGGTTTCTATGGTATCAAGATAGACACCGGCACCAATGGTCCATTCCCACTCCGGGATTCCTTTAACAAATGAAATTTTGGGTGATGGAACCGGTGTGTTTAATTTATGCCAGGAATAATGAACAAATCCGCCTGCTGGATTTTCAACCGATTTTATCTGTTCCTGGATAATTTTAACCCCATTGGGATCTGTCAGATCCCAGATATTACCCGAACCCATAGTAATTTCACCATTGGAAAAAAGAGAATAGCCTTTATAAGTACTGCCAAAAAAATATCCATCTGTGCCAAATCTTAAATTTATCAGACGATTCAGAACTTCATCCTGGATCTGTTTTTTTGCTTCATCAAGATATTCTCCTGCACCAAAATACCAATCCAATGGTTCAAAATATTTTACAAAAGATATTTTTGGATAGCTTATGGAGGGATCTTTGTCAGGCTTTATCCAGAAGTGTTTAACAAAACCCTCTCTTTTACTCTTAATCATTTTTATTTCATCTTGAATTACAAAATTGCCCTTGGAATCCTGTAATGCCATGAGATTTTTCCCTTCAAATTGGGGACTGACAGGGTATAATTGTTCAATCCCTTCCATTGAAACAGCAAAATAATATCCCCGGCCATCATTAAATCGGATGGGTCTTAAAGCGTCCTTGATCATTTTTATAATTTCAGGAATATCTTTTGAATCAGCGTTCTGCCTATAGATATTCATTGCTATATCATGGGCTTCATAAACCCTCTCTTTAAGTGCAAGCTCAAGTTTTTGTTCAGCTTGTATCTTCATATCGTTGATATAACTCACAACACCAGACACTTCTTTTTTTAATATTATTTTTTGGGATTGGACATGGTCTGCGCGTAACGATTCTGATTTTAACTTAAAATTAGAATATTCATAATGTATCCAGATTGCGCACCATAAACCAATAGAAACAAAAATGATAAGAATCATTTTATTCAAAAATTCATTTTGTATGCCTGATTTATTTTTCCACATGATAAATAAAACCCCTTATTGCCAGATCTCTCTTGGAGAACGGCTTATGAATGAAGGGCAAATCCTCTGGTTAACTGGTTTCTTGCTTTGTTTCGACATGCAATTGAGGAAATAATACTTCAAATACAGTGCCTTTACCAGGTTTGCTTTCAACTCTGATGGCTCCCTTGTGATGCTTGACAATTCCATATACCACGGCAAGCCCCATACC
>JACNHV010000258.1 GCA_014383445.1 Candidatus Desulfobacula maris
TGGGTGGCTGGTTTTAAACCGATGAATTTGGTTGGTTTTTAAACCCCTGTTTCCATTTTGTATCTATGATATCACCATGAATAATCTAATATTAAAGAATAGCAATATCATAGAAAATTAATTTAACCAATCAGATTCAGATCATAGAGTGGAGATTCTGAGAATCTGGAAAATCATAACGATTGTGTTACAGGCCCACAATATAGACAGTGTATAGGATGATTTCATTGAAAACAACTTGATCTGTCCATAACTCAAAAAATGTTGAAATTTGGCTAATTTTATAAAAGGAGTTAGCAAAATTTTGAAGTGCGAAAGGGTGAGTGATTTGTCTATAATGTGTCTCTGAGAGCTTCGTCAATAAAGGCGTTTAATTCTTTTTCCAGTACTTATGGGTACCAGAAACCCGGCAGCGACAATTTGTATTCATAGGGCTCAGTCCTGACAGGTTTTGTGCAACCCATATATGGGATATGGAGTTTTTTTAGCATTGAGAAAATAATTCAATTATATGAACCAGTACCAGCATCAAAAGGCATTCTTCCGCATTCTACTCTATAATATATTCATCATATTCCCCAAAATTATTTTGTATATTGCCACTGGGACATGTTGCTAATGTTTGCCCCCTATTCTTTTTGATTAAATTCAGCAAATATGCAAATAGACCGGCTTTGAAAGATACTGACATATCAAACAGAGCCTAAACAAAAACATACCTTACAAAGGGGGCATGAAATGTCTATTTCGTATTTATCAGAAGTTGAATCTCAGATGAACCAGTATTTCAATTCTCAAAACACTATGGCTTTAGCAGACAGCACAAAAGCATTGTATAATGCTGTCATTAGAAAAAAACTATTACCTTTTTGCAAAGAACAGAGAATCGACAATCTCAATGAAAAATTCACGGACCATATGGACAGTTTTGGAGGGTTTCTCCAGGATAAAAAAGTATCAGCCCACACGATTCAATCTTATTTGACCATCACAAAACTATTATTCACTTTCCATGGGCATCATATTAAGCACACATATAAGATCCCTCGGCAGGATAAACAGGCCTTTGATCTGAAACATGAAAAAAGATGGTTCTCTGGAGAAGATATTGCAAAATGTAAAACTTACATGTTTAAGATCAATCATATCCGGAATCATCTGCTTGTTCGATTAATGTGTGAAACTGGGGCCAGAATTAATGAAATTGCCAACATCTGTGTTTGTGATATAAAACTCAAAGAAAATCTCCTGCTTTCTAAATACCAAAACCAAAAAAAACTCTATTTATCCTGGGATGCTGCATCATGGCATACGTCGAAACGATTCCTGTCTGAGGTCGACCAAATGAACACAAAAGATTATCGCACAGAAAAAAAACACCCGAAGTAGCAATAGCTCCACTACCGAGTTGTGCGCAATTCTTGAATGTTATTGAATCAGTGTTCAGCGGTATGGCACGTGCCATTATCCACAATAGCGATTACGAATCAGTTGACGAGTGCAAGAAAGCGATAAACTTATATTTTGCAGAGCGGAATCGGCATTTTAAAGATCATCCGAAACGAGCCGGTAACAAGATATGGGGCAAGGAACGTACTCCACCTGTTTTTAGCGATACCAATAACTGTAAGGACCCTATATACCGATAAAATGATAATAACACCGAACTTGACGCCGGTCAGGATTGAGATTAAAATATACTTGTAGTTTAGAAAAGATAAAAATCGCATTAAATATTTATGCATTTTTTATTAAATTTAAACAAAAGGTTTGAAATTTACTTTCAATGCATATATATATTATGCATTGAAAAGGATTTATAAACCATGTCACCTAAAAATACAAAAAGACTTGAGCAATGTCTTCCTGATGGGCAATTAGTAAATCGTGCTTGGTTAAAGGAACAAGGGTTTAACAGGCCCAGAGTGGACTACGCCTTACGGGCTGGTAAGCTCGTGGCCTTGCGTCATGGCATATACAGACGTCCAGGGCCCCTGCTTAAGTGGGAGCATGTGGTCTTTTCCCTGAATGAAATGGGATATGCTGTACATGTGGGCGGTCGAAGCGCACTTGAAATGCAGGGTTTGGCCCACTATCTGCCACTGGGTGAAACGCAACGGATTGGCCTGTACAGCACTGGAAAAATACCAGGTTGGACGCGGATTTTTTCAGATTCTTTCAAATTTGAAATCCATAACAAACAACTGTTTGAAGAACTTCCCAAACCTGGTTTATCCACCCGGACCTTTGGTTCCTGGGATTGGTCGATTCCCTTTAGTACCCCGGAACTTGCCTTGCTTGAATTATTAGCGGATGTAAGGGATACGGCTGATTTTTCAATAGCTGATAAATTTTTTGAAGGCGCCGTTAATTTAAGACCGAATCTGCTTGGTGAGCTACTGACACGCTGCAAGCAGGTGAAGGCCAAACGGCTGTTTTTATGGTTCAGTGATCGCCATGATCATTCTTGGCGCAAAGAACTGGAAACCAAGAGCATTGATTTAGGTCGGGGCAAGCGCATGCTGGTCAAGGGTGGTATTTTTGATACTGCCTATCAGATAACGATTCCGAAACAAATGGTCAAAGAAAATGAAAACTCCCTATTCTGATCAAGTACGCCTGCTTGTGAATCTTTTGCCCATTGTGGAAAAACAAACCTGTTTCGCATTAAAAGGTGGCACAGCCATAAACCTGTTCATAAGAGATATGCCGCGCTTATCTGTGGACATTGATCTGACCTATCTGCCGATAGAAGCGCGTGACCAAAGCCTTGAGGGAATTCATATAGCACTTGGAAATATCATTGAGGACATTAAAAAACGAGTTCCACGGGCCCAGATAAAGACAGTGAAACTGAAAGGCACGGATAAGCGGTATAAATTGCTGGTGCAACAAGGCGCAACCCATGTCAAAATTGAAGTAACACCGGTTCTGCGAGGTAGCGTCTACCCGTCCAAGACGTGCAGAATATCAGAGAATGCAGAGAAAACCTTTGGATTTGCCAGTATGACTTTGCTGAGTTTTGAGGACCTTTTTGCAGGAAAAATCTGCGCAACTTTAGATCGGCAACACCCCCGAGATCTATATGATACCTACTGGCTACTGCAGCATGAGGGGATCACACAGTCTTTAAAAAACGCATTCATGATCTATCTCATTGGCCATAACCGGCCTATGGCTGAACTTTTGTCACCCAAATCCCAGAATATTTCTTCATTGTACAGAACAGAGTTTGAGGGCATGGCATATGAACCTATAGATCTTGGGGAGTTGCAGGATACCTTGCCGGAACTGGTTATTCAAATTCATAGGGCCCTGAATGATGATGACAGGCAGTTCTTGCTGGATCTCAAGCAGGGCAATGTGGATTGGAGAAAGTTTCCCCTGCCCGAGGCGCAGATGTTGCCTGCCATTCAGTGGAAGCAGCTAAATTTGGAGCGCATGGCCCCGAACAAACGTCGCAAAGCAGCTCATAAACTGGAAAAAGTGTTATTTGGATAACTACTTTTGAATGATGAAACATAGAAACCCAACAAAAAAATGAACCGGATTTCACCGATTATTTTTGCGTTAATTAGGACACCGGGCGCAGTTTGTACTTCACTCTGCCCTATGAAACAGGTTATCCTTATCGTTAAACTTTATTTTTTGATAAACTTAATTTTAGATTCTTCCCAGTAGTGTTTTTTATAATATTAAAAACACGGCCCGCACTTAATTTTTGCAAAAAAGACCTACCTATCCTTCAAATTATCAGTCCTGACATCTTTTTACCCTGTTTGATTTTGGAC
>JACNHV010000056.1 GCA_014383445.1 Candidatus Desulfobacula maris
ATGCAAACAACAAAATCAAAAGAATTATCCGGAAACGGAAGATATAGTATAACCCTGGCTGTCCCAAAATCCACCAAAAGAAAAACAAAAGACCCAAGTCCACGATAAAATGAACCATAACAGCATATTCAATACGCCTGGTGAACCACAATGCTACCCAGACAAAAGCAATCAACAAAACCCTTGCACAAAACTGGCAGACTGCAATGGTAAAAATTTTCCCCTGGCCGATAATGATAGAAGACAAGGCACTGCCTATGCAACGCAATCCAATGATGGGCAGGGTAAAAACCAGTGTCAAAACAAACATTGATCCTGAAAAAAAAGCCCATATAAATAAGCCGGCAACCAAAATGCCCATTCCCATACCCTTTACAGATATGATCATGGCAGATATGGAAAATATATTTTTTTGTTGAGAGCTTTCCTTGATGAGCACATAATTTAAACCTGAATCAATCATCATGCTGCCCGTACTCCAAAAAGCGGTAAGCGCCATATACATTCCCAGTAACTTCAATTCATAGGTTCTGGCCAGGCCAATAAAAAAACATACCTGCAAAAACTGATCAGCAAACTGCACCAGACTGACTTTGGTCGCTTTTGATAATAGTGATTGCATTGATTAGCTCAATAAATCCTTAGCCACCTTGAAAAGAAATTTTCTCAATTTCAGGCGTATTTTTCCCGTCCTTCCCCTGTCAGCCAGGCATTGTTGAATGGCGGCTTCATGCTTTTTTAACACTTTCCAGCGTGCATCCAGATCTTTTTGGGTTCCAAAAGTCATTTTTTCCAATGTTCCATGGGAATGCTTCCTGTATATAACGGACCAGACCTTTACTGGAATAAATGAATAGCCAGCCAGAGCAAGCCTGATCCAAAGATCCCAGTCCTCAAAGATATCAAGGGATTCATCAAAACCCCCAACTGCTTCCAAGGCATTTTTACGCACCAGAGCACCATGAATGGGGAAAAGATTTCCCTTAAAAAGACTTGATAAGTCAAATTCCGGACAAGGCAAATCTGTCTGCCGTCCATCATCATCTTGTGCGACAACGCCGCTGTAGGCAATGGAACACCAAGGTTTTTTGTCCATTACAGTTAAAAGATTTTCTATATGAAATGAAGAAAAAAGGTCATCATCATCTAAAAATGCAACCATTGTTCCTTTTGCATTTTTCCACCCAAGGTTTGCTGCATGGCTTCGATTGAAGCCTTCCTGTGTGGTGAAAACGCGAACAGGGACTCGTGGAGTCGACGGTAGATCCAGTCTGGATGAGCCATCATTGACCACAATTATTTCCATGCCCTGCCAGGTCTGATCTAAAACGCTTTGGATGGCCTGAAAAACAGCTCCAGGCCGGTTACAGGTCCTGATGATGACACTGACCAGGTGAGTTTGCAGAACAGGATTCAGATAACTGGATTGTTTCTCATCCTCCATGATTAGCAACGGCATTTTTTTTACCTCACTGCCTGAAAAAAACCGGAATGCTTCTGCAGCATTGACATCTGAAGGAAGGCTTCTTGCCCTGAATGTATTTAATCCCATGATCTGTTTTTTATGATTTTTCTGCTTTAACTGGGAATTAAAAATTGACAAGGCCATTTTTTTTTGTTCTGCAACCTTTGTAATATCTACTATCAAATTAACTTTGGGCAGAGGCTGATTTTCATAAAATGCAATACTCATTTCCCATGAAAGCCAGGGGACAAGGTGAATAAACAGATGGGAGGCAGCAATATGATCTGGATGATATTCATATGGGGAAGGAATAAAACACAGGTCAGGACGTAGCTCCCTTAAAAGGGATTCTAATTTTTTCAGTAGCAGAGAATTTACCTGTAGCCCCTGTTCTGGTTCCTCCCATGTGATTAAGGATTCTTGATTAATTCCCATAATCTCCATAGCATTTTTCAATTCTTCCACCCGCATGGATGCAGGAGTTTTTCCCTTAATGTCGTCCACAGGCATCTTTGCACCGCAAGTTAGCAGAAGAACATGAATTTGAGCTCCAAGAGCTGCATATCGGCACAATGTTCCGCCGCAGCCTGCAGTCCCGTCATCCCAATGGGGAGAGATGACCAGAATATTCCTTGCATTTATCCATCCTGCCTCATGGGGCAATCGTTTCATCTCAGGCCATGTACCTTTATTTTTATTGTTAAGGGTCAAAAGGTTTACACAACATTCTGACTATGTAGTATTTTTTCAATAGAGTCACAAATTTTTTTGGCAAAATATGTAAATGAATTTTTCTCTCGTTGCTCTGCAATCCCTTTTGCCCAGTATTTAGGTGGCTTGTCATAAATCATGGCAATTGCTTTTAGCAGGGATTCAGAAGTAATTTCTTCAGCAACAACCCCTGTTTTGGGATGGATCTGTTCCCCAAGCCCTCCCACAGGGGTCACAACAACCGGCTTTTGCCTGCCAAAGGCAAAGGCTGCCATACCGCTTTGGGTTGCCTTTTTGTGAGAGCAGAGCAAAAGATCATGCTCATCCATTAATTTCACCAGGTTTTCATCGGAACAATACTCTGGGTAAAGCCGCAGTCGATTTTTAAATTTCTTTTCCAGACCCCTTATTTCTTTAGATAAATCTGGTTTATAAATATCCCCTGCAATAGTAATTTCCAGCTTGGGATCAAGATTTAAAAGTCCCAGACCAATCTCCAGGCCTTTGTATGATTTGACGCAGCCTGCCATAAGAATCTTGTTCGACCAGTTATCAGGAACCTTTACCGGCCATTTCTCCCATTCATAATAGGGATGAAACAATGATACCTTTAAAGGATATTTTTCCCGGCGTTGATTTCGGGTAAAATCAGATAAAAAAAAAAGCCCATCCGCTTTTTTCAACACATTGGCGGAAAACCATGACCACAGGTCTGCCTTGTCATGGGTATTATAGTTATGACACAAAAAGATAACTGGAAAACCGGCATTGGAAAGAAAGGAAACCATTAACTTAAAACATGGCCAGAACCAGAAATGCCACCAGGAAAAAATCACAGCATCTGGCTTTAACCCTTTGATATACCGGCATGTTTTTATCCACGACAAGGGATTACAAGTGTCAATCATTCTTTTTCCCACACATGGCTTGAACTCAGGTGTATCCTGGGATTGACCCGGAAAAAGCAATGCCGGGTATTGACGTTGAAACCCGATGACATGAGTATTAACGCCTTTTTGGGTCAAGGCCTCAAAAAACCGCACGTTAAACAGGCTGATTCCTCCACGTAATGGCCATGCCGGGCCGATGAGAACTATTTTTTTTAAGATTGCCATATCATTTCTTTTCCATACGCGAAGATATGGACTTAAAAAGATATAATTTCTTGATAAAAGGAGGGGGCTGTATCCTTGCCTGGCTGTAAACAAGCAGTTCTGCCAGAAGTCCTGTACACATCAACTGCATCCCGGTAAGCAAAAATAATATACCCAGCAGCAACAGCGGATAATGGTTAAGGATATAGCCATACACTATTTTAAGGTATGTGATATAGCAGCAGATTAGAAATCCCGGACAGATCAGCAGTAAGCCAATGCCGCCAAAAAAGCGTAGCGGGTTTAAGCCGTTATTCATCAGGAACAGAATGGTAAACATATCCAGGCCACCGCCGATGGACTTAAATGGTGTGTATTTTGAAACCCCTGCAGTTCTTTTCTATGATGAACCTGTTTTTCAATGACCTTCAAGCCTTTGCTTTGCAACAAAATGGGTAAAAAACGATAATGCCCGGCATATATTCG
>JACNHV010000046.1 GCA_014383445.1 Candidatus Desulfobacula maris
GGACCACTTCATCCCCCCTGCGATAAATCTCGACTTCAGATACATCAAACTGGAACTCTTTTGGCAGGCGTACTGCCTGAGAATTTCCGCTCCTAAAGATTTTGGCTGTGTTCATAGCACCTCCTGCCGTAATAAATGGATATACATCATGTATGCACATTGTTTTGGAAACTGTCAAGCCTCAGGGCTTACACATGATACATGATAGTTTTAAGGGTCAGGCTTGCTTTGTTGTCGTTGTTTGTGTGTAGATTTCTCCCGTGTTCAGGTTCTGTATTCGGGATGCTACTTTCTGTTTGTTTTCTGTGCTGATTCCCTGATCTGCAGCAAGTTTTCTCTGAGTTTCCGGGATGTTAATCTGCTCCTGGTAGGTGTCTTCGTTTACTTCCCATTCTATTAGTTTCATGGTGCCTCCTTTTTCTTTTTTGCTATGTGTAATGTTCTCGTTGTGGTTCCCAGGATACGTCTGTCCTGCATTTTTTTTACCATGTTTCCTGTCATACGTTCCGAGGAGAGGGGGCATTCTATTCTATGGGTTATTTTCCAGCCTGCTGCTGATAGAAGTCTGTTGTAATCGTATGTTGTGATTGCTTTATCTGTGTTTTCTTCTGTTGCCGGGGTGGATTCAAAGTCCCGCCAGTCTGCATTTAAAAAAGCCAGAATGGTTGATGGTCTGGAGTTTTCATGGGCCAGGTTGAAAAAATCTTTAAAAAAAGTTTCATACTCCTTTTTTGTAAAGGATGATATGGAAGGGGTTGCTTTGCCTGCTTTTTCTTTGTAGTCCTTTGCCTTTTTGGTGTAATATGGTGGATCAAAAAAGATCAGGTCAGGCTTTTTTACAAGGGGCCATGTGCCTTTTTGCGGATTCCAGTGATGGTATTCTATTTCAGGGCGGCTGTCAGATGGTGCAAGATCAAAGGCGTGACATTTTCGTTCAAAAGCAAGGCATACATCCGGGACTACGCCTCCGCCTGCCATTGGGTCAAGGACAAGGTCGCCGGGTTTTGTAAAATAGAACAATGTATGGGCAACAAGCTGGGCCGGGATGCGGCCTGGCCAGTCATCTCCGAATCGTTCATCACATTCGTTGAAATTCCATTGATCCCATGTGCGAAGACCCCATTCAAGTTCTTTGAATTTTTCCTGATCTGTCTTCCCTTCCAGTCTTAATGCCCAGGCAAGTGCAAGTTCCATGTTGTAATGGCTGGCTATGTATTTCATGTCCCGGCCCTGGGCGAGCAAATTATTAATTTTACCAAAACTGGTATTATTAATAATTTGAGCAACCCTGCCCTGGGTCATTTTTGTTGTTTCTGCAATCTTTTCCTGGGTCCATCCAAGGCGGCTGAGCCGGATAATAATGCTGTCTCTGTTTGTTTTCTGCCGGGCACGAATATCTGTTATCCATGCGTTGACGGTCTGCTGGCTGACACCCAGTTTTTCTGCCAGGGCTGATTCAGTATATCTGCATTCCGGGTCTGTTGATGCAATATCACGGGCTACCCGTTTTTTATCGTTTGGGGTTAATCTGTCTCCATGGATGGTATTGCTTTGGGCTGATTCAAGGAGAAGAGGTATTTTGTTTTTCTCGTAATCAAGGGGGTGGTCCTTCCATTCAATGGCCGATATTTCCTGGATGCCTTTTTCCTGGAAGGCTTCGCAGCGGTGGTTGCCGTCCAGGGTTATGGTTGCCTGGGTTGTTTTGTTGCCATCTGTATCCGGATAGTTGAAGACCCTTTGGATTTTGATTGGCGGAAATTGAGCGCCGATATCAAGGGCTTCAGCGTATGCGTTGATGGTTTGCTGGCTTTTGGTGGTTCTGGGGTAGATGGATGGGTCCCAGGTCAGATCTTTGATATTGATTTTTATGGAGTCGGGTTTCATTTTTTATGGGCGCCTATTGGGTGACCCCGATAAGGGGCTGTTTTTATGGGAGAATCGTTCCAATCTGCGGTGTTTTTAGCTCTTAGGGCCTGCTTTTCGGGGGCAAAAACTGCGTTTTAAACATCGGGGTCACCCTTAGAGTATCCAAGTGTAAGGACAGGCTTTCCTTATTGTGGTTATTAAAAGACTTATCATGTTACTTTTTGGTTTATTGGGAATTGTGAATTCCAATAAACCAGACTCTTTCAAAGCATAGCATCTTATAAATGGCTTATAATTTCATCAACAAAATCAAATATATCTGGCAACGCAGCTTCGTGGATTGTTCCATCGTTTGAATGTTTATGTTCATTGAAACCTAATACAGGCCTGTGTGCGGCATTATCGTACCTGAAAATCAATTGACCAGTTCTATCCTGATATTGGTAAGCATAACTCAGTCTATTTATTCTGTATTTAGCATCAAGGTACTCTTTGATATGTAAAACAGATTGGTTAATCAAAACAACTTTTACATTTAAAATTCCCTGTTTGTTGGCGCGTATTTCCTCTCTAATATCAATAGAGTCTGCATAGCCATAATTCTCAATCTTCTGTATACCTTTACGAAACCGATTTAGATATTCATTAAGTAACATTCTCAATCATTAAGTAACATTCTCAATACTTTTCAAGGTAAAAAGGCGTTCATTCAATCGTAGAGCTAACTGATATTCACCAGACCATTCTACATATTCCATATCTTGACCTTTTAGATCTTCAGCGCTCCATTCAGCAAAAAATTTATCAGATGAAACATTATATTTTTTTTCAAATTTTTTTAGTCTTTTCTTTGCAAGACCAAGACTGTATTGCAAGCGTTTCTCTTCAGTTTCCAATGCTTCAAATAATATACTTGCTGTCTTGTCAGGCTCATTTGTTTTTAATATTATCTTGCTCATCTTTGTCACCTTTTTTATTTTTGTAAGGATTTCAGCAAATTTATTATTTTATAACATTTTTTCTTTTTTAAATCCAGATCAAGTTGGTTTAGAGAAATGTTCTCTTGCCGTTGACTTTTTGCTTCGAGTAATTTCTTTGCCACATCACGTGCAATCTCAATGGTTTCCATGACAGTTCGACCTTGCGCTATCAGTCCTTGAATATCATCAGATGTCGCAAGAAACACACCTTCAGGCAACTTTTCAATATGAAGTTTTATTATTTTTTCCATCTCATATCTCCTTGAAATGTTGGGGATAACGAATAACGGTGATAAAAGGGTTTGATAATCATTTAAAAGGCACCTCCTCAAGAGTTTGAAATTAACACTGTGACGGGGGCTATAGCTCCGCCCCTTCAGTTACAGTGCCATATCACTGTAACAATTTTAAAATGCGGACGTTTTTTATATGAAAGTAGTGAGATTTGAGTTTTGAGTAGTGAGAAAAAACCATCAGTCTATCCCCCCTCACATCTCATATCTCACATCTCATTACTCTTTCATTTTTTGTTGTGCCCGCCAGGGCATGGGGGTTAGTATAAAACTATAAATTAATCAATGATTCTCTTCAGGTGCCTGTTCAATTCTGAATCATTGGTATCATTATCCGTTTTTTTAAAAAGATCATTAAGGGTTTTGATTTCTTCTTTTAACTCATCATATTCCCGGATCTTTTTTTTCAAAAAATTGAAAGTAAGTTTTCCACGCTGGGTCAGCTCAGGATTATTCTCAAGCAGCCTGAGGAGGCTTAATTGGATTTTTTCCTTGTCAAGTCTATTGTTCATAGGTTGAACCTATAATATAAAAAATATTAAAATGCAACTAATTTTATGTTTTGTTACAAAATATTTGTGTTATTTTAATGAAGGTATTTGATA
>JACNHV010000045.1 GCA_014383445.1 Candidatus Desulfobacula maris
TGCAGTTTTTTTTCAACCTTGAAGTGAACGGAATTCCATTGGTTGTTGCCAATGCTTCGTTCAGAAGCAACAGGCCCGCCCACAATGAAGCAGATATCAGGATATTGGATCGACCAGGTATAGGCTTGATATAAGTGGTTGAAATAACTGGCACTGACATAGACTGTCCCCTTTTTTATGGGAAGGGCAATATCCTGATAGGTTTCCTCCATATACCACTTGTCATTGTCTTGTTCATGCGACATCCAGTAAAAGTCCCCTTTTTCTTTACACAGGTCCCAGGTATCTGAAAATCCATTGCAAAGGTCAAACCAGCCGCTTTTTGTTTTGCTATAAAATTGAATAAACAAGGTATCTTTCATGTTGATATATCCATTCTTTTATTCTCTGTTTCAGATTGATAATTAATTTTTAAAATTAAATCCGGGTTGTGCCAGGATCAATTTTTTGGTGTAGGCATGTTGGGGGTCTTTAATAACCATTTCTGCGCTTCCGGTTTCAACGATAACCCCATTGTGAATTACCGCAATCCGATCACACAGAAATCTGGCTGCAGCCAGGTTGTGCGTGATAAAAAGAAAGGTCATTTTAAATTTTTTACGAATATCCAGCAATAATTGGAAAAGCTGGATGGCAATTGTGGCATCCATCATTGAGGTGGGTTCATCTGCCACAATAAATTCCGGATCAAGAATAATCGCCCTTGCCACGGCAACCCTTTGCCTCTGTCCGCCGCTTAACTGGTGGGGATACCTGTGGTAAAACTCCTGGCCAGGAGAAAGGCCCACAATTTCCAGGGTTTCAATTACTTTTTCGCGGCGTGTGACGGCATTGCCGATCTTATTGACAACCAGGGGTTCCAGTATGGTTTCAGCAATGGAAAGATGCGGATTCAAGGATTGATAGGGGTCCTGAAAAATCATCTGAACCTTTGACCTATAGTTTTCCAGGGCTTTTCCTTTAAGGCTGTTTGCTGGTTTACCATTAAGCTTTATGATCCCTTTGGTTGGTTGTTCAAGCTTTACCAAAATTCTTCCTATTGTTGTTTTACCACTGCCGCTCTGGCCGACAAGGCCAAAAATCTCTTTTTTTTGTATTGCCAGGCTTATATTATTCAGGGCAATAATACTGGTCCCGGCTTTTGATAAAAAGCTTTTTTTTGAGCTATATTCCTTTGTCACGCCATTTAATTCAATGATGGGCGTTTGTATATTTTGTTCCTCAGTCATTTTTATCCTTATTTAATACCTCTTCAAAACAAAGAGCCTGATGCGTTGAAGAAAGATTCACCCATCCAGGTGTCTTGTTTTTACAATCTTGAGATTTGCAATTACAATTATTGGCAAACATGCATACTCCAGTAGTTGTTATCAGATCAGGAGAATCTCTCATTTCAGGTACCTTGATATTTTCTTCTGAGTCCAGACTCAGGTATGATCCCAAAAGGGCTTTAGTGTATGGATGTCTAGGAGATTTAAATACTTCTTCTCTTGTCCCTTTTTCAACTATGTGTCCACCATACATGACACAGATGTCCTTGCAGACATCTGCTACCACAGCAATATCATGGGAAATAAAAATTATACTGGTATTCAAGGCTTTTTGAATTTTTTTAATTTCTTTAAGAATCTGGTCCTGAACAATTACATCCAGAGCAGTTGTGGGCTCATCTGCAATGATTAATCTTGGCATGCAAGCAAGGGCCATTGCTATAATGGCCCTTTGTTTCATACCACCACTGTATTGATGGGGAAAATCCCTTAAACGATTTTCAGGAATTTCAACCAGGTCGAACATTTTTTTCACCTGGGTGTAAATTTCTGTTTTGGACATTAGGGGATTATGGATTTCTATAACTTCTGCAATCTGTTCATCAACCCGGATGACTGGATTCAAGGCATTCATGGCAGCCTGGAATATCATGGCTGTTTCTTTGCCCCTGAACCTTCTCCATTGCTCATCATTAAAACGTGCAAGGTTATGGTCATTAAAAAAGATGTCACCCTTTAGAATGGATGCATTTTCAGGTAAAAGACCCATAAGTGTCATTCCAAGGGTGGTTTTTCCACATCCAGATTCTCCAACAAACCCCAGAGATCGGCCCTGCTCTATTGAAAAGGAGATGTTATTGACGGCATTAATAAGGCCGTTTTTACTTTTATATCCAACACTTAAATTTTCAACACTTAGTAATGCCATTTATTACACCTCTTCTTCCTTTCTGAGCCTTGGATCAAGAACTTCATCCATTGCCCGTCCCAACATGTAAAATGAAAGGGTCAGCAAAGATATGCAAATGCCTGGGGGCAGAAGCCAGTATGGTGCCTGGAACATATGACCTGAACTCCACACCCATTGAAGCATCATGCCCCAGCTGACCTGCCCTGGATCGCCAAATCCAAGAAAAGACAGAGCTGCTTCCACCAGTATGGCAGATGTAACCCTGAATGTCATATACAAGAATGCCAGGGGAAGAACATTGGGCATAATATGTTTAAAAATGATTCTGAAATTTGATGCCCCTGCCACCCTGGAGGCTTCAATAAATGGCCTTGATTTTAAAGACAGGGTCTGGGAACGGATAATTCTTGATACAGACGGCCATCTCATTATGGCTATGATAAAAATAATGACCCAGATACTCAACTCCCACAATGAGGCCAGAATCAGGAGAATGACAAGGGAAGGCAGTACCATGAATATGTCTGCGACCCTCATGAGAAGCGTGTCAATAATTCCACCGGCATACCCTGATATCATACCAATGGCTGTGCCAAGAACAACACTTATGAAGGCACAGGAAAGACCGACAATGAACGCAACTTTCGCACCTTCCAGCAATTGCACAAAAAGGTCCCTTCCAATAAAATCAGTTCCAAGCCAGTGCTGAAAACTGGGGCCCGTAGAATATGTTATGTTGGGATCAGCACCTGTCATGGGGTGATAAACAGGGCCTAAAAGCGGAACAAAAAAGCTTGCAATGGCCATGAGCATGAAAACTAATAAAATAATAAGGCCTGTTTTACCCATGGGGTTTTTTATAAATATGGCCCAGGCCTTTGTAAATCTTTCGATATAATGATTTTTATTTTCTGGTATGTTTTCCGTGTTTTTCATCAGTAGTTGATCCTCGGGTCCATATATGAATACAAGAGATCCACAATCAGGTTGGCGATAAGTACCACAGCCGTTATAAGTAAAAAACAGGCCTGGGCCAGAGGATAGTCATTGTTGCTTACTGCAAAAATTAGCTCTCTGCCTATGCCTGGCCAGGTGAAAATCTGTTCTGTTAAAGCGCCGCCATTTATGGAAAAAGCAAGACTTAAGCCCACGCTGGTAATTACGGGCAGTGCAGCATTCCTGGCTGCGTGTTTATCTCGGATTACCTTGTCTAAAAGACCTTTTGCCCTTGCAGTAATAATATATTCTTCTTTTATTACACCTAGCATACTGGATCGCATGAGTAAAAGATAGGAGCCAAGATGAATAATAAAAAGTGTTAATAAAGGTAAAAACATATGGTGCAATACATCCAGGACTTTTATAAAAATAGATGTATCCTGTATCCATAATTCCGGGGAAATAATTCCGCCCAGAGGAAACCAGCCGACTTTATAGGCAAGAATCCATAAAACAAGCAGGGCAAACCATGGGATAAAAAGGGTATGACAGAGAAGCGCGCCTATTGATAAAACATTATCAATTGCTGATCCCTTTTTCCAGGCTGCGATT
>JACNHV010000155.1 GCA_014383445.1 Candidatus Desulfobacula maris
CGGGCATTGTCACCCCCATGTCCCACCATGCCTATATTGCCACCATTAAAGCAGGGATTTCCGTGGCAGAGGCCAAGGGTCTGGAGACCCTTTTATTTACCACGGGCAGGCGAAGTGAACGGTTTGCCATGGGAATCTTTAAGTCTTTTGAAGAAGAAGCTTTTATACAGACGGGGGATTTTTTTAAGGCTTCCCTTGATATGGCACGGCTATACCCCGGGCTTAAACGTATTATTTACACCGTGTTTTTTGGAAAAGCAGTAAAAATGGCTTTGGGGTTTGAACATACACATGCAGCAAAATCAGAACTGACATTGAAAAAATTAGCTGAATGGGCTGTGGATATCACAGGAAATCAGAAATTGGAAAAGCAGATTGCCAGTGCCAACACTGCCCGTCATGCATTTTCATTTATCTATCCTAAATACCCGGACCTGATTTTTTATGTGGGCAAAAAAATTAAAGCCACTGCACAAAAATTTTCACACGGCAAACTTGAAATCCGTGTTATTATCCTTGATTTTGATGGAGAAGTTGCCTTTGATTTAACATAGGCCAGGAAATAGCCTTTCACTGCATTGAAGAGACGGATTCTTTAGCAGGATAAAACAAAAGTATTTAAAGGAGAATAAATAATGGAGTTCAGCATTACACCTATAGGGACAATTCATACCCCTTTTGATGATTTGGAGGGGATGCCCATACAGCCTTCAGGAGCAGCTCAGGTTCAGGGCACCATTGTCATGGACAAGGAATATGAACAGGGCTTAAATGATTTGGAAGGTTTTTCCCACATCATTCTTCTTTATCATTTTCATCGCTCAAAAGGGTATAATTTGATGGTAAAGCCTTTTTTAGATGATCATAAAAGAGGTCTTTTTTCCACACGGGCCCCAAGACGGCCTAACCCCATTGGGTTGTCCATAGTCCGGCTGATTAAACGGGATGGCAATAAATTAAATATTGAAGGCATTGATGTGTTGAACGGCACCCCCTTAATAGATATTAAACCCTATGTTCCTGGATTTGATACAAAAGAAGTGACGTCCATTGGCTGGCTTGAAAAAAACCATGAAAAGGCAATCTCTTTAAAATCCGATGACCGGTTTGTTTAACGGGCCAGGAGCACAAGTTGCAAAATAATGATGATCTGACCGTCAGGGCAGCGGCCTTGACTATTTTTATATGCATTCTTTTTGGCGGCAATCCCGTGGCAATAAAATTTTGTCTTACAGGCATAGGTTCGTTTACTGCTGCAGGAATCAGGTTTTCCATTGCCGCCGTTGTGATCTTTATCTGGGCAAGATATAAAAAAATACCCTTAAAAATTAACAGGAAACAATTGGGACAGGTGCTGATACTTGCCGCAATTTTTGTTGTTCAGCTTTCCTGTTTTTATATGGGTATTGACAAAACAACTGCTTCCCACGGAGCGTTGATATCAAATGTCCTGCCATTTATTGTCCTGATTCTGGCTCATTTTTTTATTCCCGGAGACACGATTTCTTTTAAAAAAGGTATCGGTATAACCCTTGGTTTTATTGGTGTTTTATTATTGTTTTTTGATGAACAGGATTTGACGGGTGAGTTAAGAAAAGGGGATTTAATCGTTCTTGTGGCTGTATTCATGTGGAGTTCAAGTGCTGTTTATGTCAAAAGAATTATTTCCCAGTACAATGTGGTTCAAATTACCATATATCCCATGATTTTCGGCATCCCTTTCTTTTTTTTCGGCGGTTATTTATGGGATGACCCAATGATTCGAATGATTAACCCCACGGTCATCAAAGCAGTTTTGTATCAATCCATTGTAACTGCATCTTTCGGGTTTATTGCCTGGAACACTCTCCTTCAAAAATTCGGTGCCACAGCTCTGCATTCCTTTATCTTTATCATGCCCCTGGTAGGCGTTTTGTCTGGCGTTCTGCTTTTAGGAGAGGCCTTTACTCCTCATTTGGCCGTCTCAATCGCATTTATTGTGACAGGCGTGATCATTGTAAACATGAGAAGAAGAAAAAGGCCGGTATCTGTGCATTAAGCAAATCTTGGCTTCCAAATGGAAGTGTTCAAAATACAAAAAAAATGGTCTGAACAAATCAAGGATTTATCATTGATCAAATAGTATGTTTACCCATATATAATGATAGTCGCAATTATAGAGAGGTGAATAAACTTGAGTAAAACTCCTGAAAAACTTATATTGGAACCCACAACCCGGTGTAATTTCAAATGTGAAATGTGTGTAAAACAATCCAAAGGGTGTAAGATTGCTGAAGGTGATCTTGACAACGCTGTATTTTCGAAATGTGAGAGCCTTTTTCCTTTCTTGAAATCTGTCATTTTCACGGGCATTGGGGAGCCCCTTTTAAATGATACTCTTGAGGCGTATATTTCAAGAGCAAAAGATTTGATGCCAAAGGCAAGCATAAGAGGGTTTCAGACAAATGGGAAGCTGTTAACCCTGGATAGAGCTATCTCTCTTTTAAAAGCAGGAACAAATAAAATCTGTATATCCATGGACACTGTCCGTCCGGAGTTGTTTGACGCTGTTAGAAATGGTGGAATGTTGTCAGATATAAACCAGGCATTTGATTCATTGAAATATGCAAAAAAGCTTTTTCCTCAAACCGATGTAAAAATCGGGATTGAATTTGTACTGATGAAAAAAAACATGAAAGAGCTTCCTTATCTTGTTGAATGGGCAGGCGAAAGACAGGTGGATTTTATCATCGTCACCCATGTTGTGGCCTATGAAAAACATCTTGAAAAAGAGATTGCCTTTCTGAACAATTCACATGAATCCCTGATCTTGTTTGAAAGCTTCAAACAAAAAGCCCAAATACAAGAGATTAATTTAGCAAAATACTACCAGGCCATCTTAAAAGTTAATAAATCCAAAAAAGATATCGAGATTTATAAAATGGCCGAAGTTCTTAAAAAAGAAGCCCTTAAACAGGACCTTTATATAAATTTGCTTGATATCCTTTCTGAACAACCCAGTGAGTATGATCAAATTCATACCGTTTTTGAACGGGCTGCAACGATTGCACAAAAACTCGGCATAGAACTTGTCCTGCCTTCCATCAGACCTAAAACCAGCCGAGAATGCTGCTTTATCGAAGATGGCTCTATGTTTGTTTCCTGGGACGGGAATGTGTCGCCGTGTTATTTTCTCTGGCATAAATATGCTGTTATGCGCATGGGATATATTAAACAGGTTACACCGGTTTTCTTTGGAAATGTCCTTGACGTATCCCTGGAAGAAATCTGGAATAAGGATGCTTTTAAAAAATTTAGAACCAAAGTAAAACAATATGATTATCCAAACTGCCATGCCTGGTGTGAAACAAGGTGTGATTATGTTCTGGATGAGCCTTTTTACCAGGACTGCTATATCAATGATATTCCTTGTTGTGACTGCCACTGGAACCTTGGTCTCTTAAATTGTCTGGCATAAATCACTCATTAATTCAGACAGATATAATTTAATTTAATTTTTATGAAAAAAAGATTTGACATATAGTTTCTTTTCATGCATTATACGCCGGTCTTCTCGAGAGATGGTTTGTGTGTCCTCGGGAAGTTTTTTTTTGATCTTTGAAAATTGGTCAGTGAGAAATTTGAAGAGCTAAGTCTTAAACAAGACTTTAAAGAGTTTAGTAAGAACAAAGGATAAAACTGGAGAGTTTGATCCTGGCTCAGAATGAACGCTGGCGGCGTGCTTAACACAT
>JACNHV010000241.1 GCA_014383445.1 Candidatus Desulfobacula maris
ATGAGACAACCTTTTTGCTCACACTGAAACTGTCATGGGTCATAATGGTGATACTTGGAATCTCAGGTAAAGGCCTTTGCGTTTCATCCTGATTTTGCTCCTCGTTTGAACAGGCAAAAAAGCTGATCAGTATTAAGCATATTATAATCAAAAAAAACTTTACCTTCATAATCTTACCTCCATAATAAAAAAAACCATTCCCTGAACAAAAAACACCGTATCATCAGAGGATGGTTAATCATAAATTCGTTCCCTCCGCCGGTATTATCCGGATCAGGTTATGGACGGTCGGGAATCCCCTCTCAGCATATCACTTATGCTCCCGTACAAATCTTTTTCCTTTTGTACTTCAATAAAACGATTCAACAAGACTGTCAAGCAATAGATTTAATCCGGGTCAGAACTTTTTCCCTTTCTTGACTCTTTTTGCTAAACACCTTATTATAAAAGAAAAAAGTGTCATCTTGTAATGACAACCCTAAGTTTGCAATCAATCTTCATGCAAACTTAAAAAATCGACAAAGAGCTCTTATTATGAAACAATGTAAATCATGCGGACAAATTATCTCTGAAAAAATCACGACGTGCCCGGACTGCGGCAGACACATCGTAGACGGCATAAAATACATTGATGATTACCGAATCTTGAAAATTATCCATGAAGGCCGGTCCTCTCTTGTGTGCAAGGCCATAAAAGAACCAGGGGAAACCCCTGTTTCCATCAGATTATTCACAGAAAAATCAGGTGTTGATGACCGTGTTGCAAAACGACTTGAAAAAGAACTTGAAGAACTCAAAAAACTGCCATCTGAACACTTTGTCCAGCATTATACTCTTAATAAAAGTAATGAGGGGCTCTGGTACAGGACCAGCGAATGGGTGGAAGCAGCTGATTGGGGCTCTATATTTGTATCGGGCTTATTGAATGACCAACGCAGAATAGTAACTCTTTTCCACAATATCGCCTCTGTCCTTGATCTATTGCATAAAAAAGATCATTTTATGCCCTACCTGATTCTTGATGATATCCTGATCCCCAAAAAAAAGATGGAAAATCTACATGTAAAAATCAATTACAAGCTTTCCAGATTCCTGAATGCAAGGGCAACCCACCACGGTCCCATGATGAAAAAACTGCTTGATTGCCATCCCGACATTATCAACCAGAGAGCCATTGATTTTAAAAGCGGTATCTGGTCCCTTGGAAAATTATTTATTGAATTGTTAACCGCAGATCACAACCTGAAAAATTTTTCTTCAAAGGTAGATGAATTAAAGGGGCTTAACCCTGAACTTGCCGTTCTGATCAAAATCATGTTGTCGGATGATCCAGACCTGAGGCCTCAAACCATGGGCAAAGTAGTGTCGGCATTATCCCATATTTTAGACCAACTGCCTTATTCAGACCAGCATCCATCACCCTATAAAAAAAAGCCCAGACTGCTCAAGGAATTGCGATGGTTTAAAAAAATAGTAGTATTGTTGATTTTAATTATTGTTGGAATTATTGCCTTTGCTACCATCTCATGGCTGTATGTCAATTTTGACAAGAACAAAGAAGAAGTGGTCCTTTCTAAATTTATTGAATCCTATGCCAGTTCTGTTGCATTTTTAATGGTGGAATACTGGTTGTCGGACACCAAACAAATTATATATAAAAATAAGGTGGAAGGCACAGCCTTTCTGGTGGACAGCAAGGGATATCTTCTTACCAACCGTCATGTCGCCTGCCCATGGCTTGATGACACTACCCTTTTCCAGGTTTATAACCAGTATGCTATTTTAAAAAAACCTGTTGAATTTGATCATAGGATGTTTTTGTGGTTTGAAGGAGAAAAAGCATTCAACCGTTTACCAGCTTTAAGAGGCAGTGCGGAATTGTCGGATTCTTATTTTCTTTCATCTGCTTACACTACCAATGGCAAAGGCAACTTGAGAATCGTCGGAGTTCCAAGGTCTTCTTTAAAAACCGGAGAAATGATAAAATCTCCTTTTAAAAATGATTTTGCGGTTTTAAAAATTGATGCCCTGCCTTCTCTTCTGAAACCTTTACCCCTTGAAACAAAAATTGCTTCCGATGATATCCCGCGTCTTACTCCTGTCATAATTTTAGGATTTCCCTTGGGAAACCTCACACAGGATGACCATATTAATACAAGTATTACCAGAGGGCATGTCAGAAGAACCACCAAGGAAATCATCCAGGTGGACTCTTCTATTTATAAGGGGAATAGTGGCGGGCCTGCTATCAATGCTAAAGGCCGGGTTATCGGAATTGCTTCCGGTGTGGTAACAGACCAGACAAGCGGTTACTTTAAAGTTAATACACCCTTATCAGATTTTGGGCTGATACTGCCCATTTCAAGACCGGCCAGGCTTATTGAATCAATCAAAACAGGCCAGCCCCATTGGAATGGGGTCCTTGATTTTTCATTGACATCCAAATTAGAACAGATTACCAGTCTTGCCATTGAAAATAAATTCAAGGAGGCCACGGATCTATGTGAAACCATGCTTAAAACGAGCAGAGACCCTGCCCTGCTGTTTGCCGCTGGAATGCTGAACTTCAGTATCAGGAATATGGATAAAAGCAGAGATTTTTTCAAAAACCTCTCCTTAATCGAACAGGAAAACACAACATCCAGGCTGATGCTCTATATTATTGACTGGGTTACAAATCATGAAAATGCCGAAACCCTTACTAAAAGTCTTTTTAGCATGAATTGGTATGAAGAAAATGAATTTTTAGGATATCTGGCAAAGGTATTAAAAAATAAAAAAAGATTGGAACTTAATTTTATTGACTATGAAAACCAGTCTGAAAAAAGCTGGAGACTCTTTATTGAAGGTCTTATTTCAGAAAAAAACAATGAATTAGAAAAAGCCCAAAAAATGTTTAAACAATCTATTCTAAGTGCGGGTATCTATGATTGGGTTTATTATCTATCTTTTTCAAGGCTGAACCATATCCAGAACGGACTTGCAGCATTTCTGGAAGATAAACAGGTACATAAAAAAAATGTAGAAGCTTTTCGGCAGAAAGCCAAAGAATACAGGAAATCAGCATCTGAATACAGAAATACCATGGCAGCATTAATGCACCAGTTTGAATCGGACAAATTCAATCATGAAGAAAAAATCCAAATCTATGTCAAACTTCGTGAACTGGCACCGGAAAACCGGACCATTGTCGGAAGAATCGCTTTTTTCCATGCCACCCACAGTGAATGGCAAAAGGCAATCGACTTTATTGATATCTATTTTAAGCAGCACACCCGTGAGTCTGCCTTAAGCATCAGCCTGGGATTATTAAAAGGAGAAATCCTGAAAATCATGGGTAAGCACAAGGAATCAATGGATCATTTAACAAAATTTTCAAAAGAAACCCATGCCCGCTGGTACAGCATTATCAGCAAACACCTTGTTTTAAAAACAAAAGAGGATACCCTGATTAAACTTGCCGGCAAAAAACCTGAAAAATTAATTACCCTGCACATGGCACTGGGCCTGTGGGCAGAAGGGGATCAAAACCAGGAAAAAGCATCCCTTCATTACAGAGAAGCTTTAAGCTCCTATCTTGATGACTGGAACGAGTACGATCTGGCCCTTGGCAGGCTCATGCATTTCAGGCAATCCACCAACTGATTCAAAACAATAAAAAGTAATTGATTAAACAGCATCATGGTTGTTTATTTTGTTTTAATTTGATCCAGGCTTCAAGCCTGAGTTTT
>JACNHV010000124.1 GCA_014383445.1 Candidatus Desulfobacula maris
CGCCAACACAGATAATACCACACCGGCGGGCAAAAAAATTTTTGATCATTTTATCTCATCCTTTAAAAAATATCAGTATTGTCCAACCCGCCACACTCGATTGGGTATCTTTCCCACAGGTTGTTTGGAAAGTCCAATTGATAATTAATATATGAAAACCGGCTTCCATAGAATAAGCCAATACAGGCTATGATATTTCTGTTTTTAATTGAAGTAACCATTGAAATCATTGATGAAAAACCATCCTGGTTTTTGAGCATGCAAACCTGCTTGAAAACTGCGGATGGAAGATCATGCATTTAATAGTCTGTCCTTTGTCAACGGAAAGGTTTACCGGAAATATATAAAAAAAGTTGCTTCAGGTTTGAATGAATTATTCCACGGCCCCAATAGCACTGATACGACTGATAACGATATTTTCAAAGAACAACAAAGATCATTACATCAAAAAACTAACCAGACATCACTGATCTAAAATATACTTTGTCAGTTAAATTCAAATTTCACAGGAATTTTAACCCACATTTCTTCAGGCACACCATTTTTTTTACCTGGTTCAAAGAGCCATTTTTTAACGGTTTTTATAGCCTGTTGATCAAGGGATTTATACCCGCTGGACTTAAAAATCTTTAAAGAGTTAACTTTACCTTTTTCTGAAACCAGCACAATTAGTTCGACTGTTCCCACGTAGCCTCTTTTTTTAGCGATAACAGGATAAACAGGCAAAGTGTTTTTCTTGTAAAGCGGTTTTGCAAATTCAATATAGGCCTCTTGCTGTTTGATATTTTCTTTTTTTTGAGGAATTATTTTTTTTAAGATTGCAGGCTGCACTTGAAAATTTTGCTTTTTGACCGCTTTGATCGGCTTTGCTTCAATCACTTTAACAGGATTTGATTCTTTCTCTATCACTTCTTTTTGTTTTACCTTTTTTTCAGGCTTAGCCAGATCTTTTTTCTTAAGAATATTATTGGTTTTCTTTTTCAGGGGATAATATATCCTTTTTTCTGGTTCTGCTTTGATTTCAGGATTAGGAATAGTCTCAGGCTCTGATTTGATCCTTTCTATTTCGTGTATTGGTGGAGTTTCTTTTTTCTGTATGTCTGTCTTAAGGGATATTTTTTCTGTTACAGGCTGCTTATAGGAAAGGGTGACCATAACCGGTTTGATTTTTTTGGGTAAAATCTCATTTTTTTTTAATAAGGATGGCATATATGCCATCAATGCGACATGAAAACCTATGGCAATTATGGCAGATACTAAAATACGCCTCATATTTAAATTGTATCTTTCGGGCCAGTTTGTAAAGAAATCTGATTCAATCCCGCCATTCTGATTTTGTCTAAAACTTTAAAAAGATATTGATAGGTGATGCTTTTGTCTGCAAAAAGAAGGACGCTTGGTTTTTTTTCTTTTTTTGCCGTTTGTTCAAGAATCCGGGTTAAATGTTCCAGGTCAACCAGCTCTTTGTTGACAAAGATTAAGTTGTCTTTATTTATGGTAACTGACAGAATCGTATCTTTTTCAGGGTTGCCAACAGAGGATTCAGGCAGAGTGACGGGCATGCCTTTGTGCACGGCCATGGAGAGCATGGTATAGATAAAAACGACCAGAAGAAGGAAAACAACATCAATCAAAGGCAGCATTTCTATCCTGGGTTTATTATTTTCAGGTAAGCGTATTTTCATTTTTTGCTTCTAAGATGATTGTTTTTTTCAAGCAGGATCTGTTCATAAACAATTTCAAAGCTGGTGGCATATTTTTCCATGATTCCTGCTGCTCGCTTGGTTCTTGAGTTAAAGTAGTTGTAGGGGAAAACGGTTATGATGGAAATAGATAAGCCTGTTGCAGTTGTTATCAGGGCCTGGGCAATACCTGCAGTTACAGCCTGGGGGTTTTCAATCCCTGATGTTCCCAGCATGTCAAAGGAATTGATGATGCCCATAACAGTACCCAATATGCCCATAAGCGGGGCAACGGTTATCATGGTATCCAAAGCTCCCATAAATCTTTGCATCCGATTGATTTCGTCTGCGGCTGATGATTCCATGGCCTTGATCAGGGAATATTCACGATGAAGAATCCCGCTTATAATCATTCTGATGACATAATTGTGTGAGCCCGATGCCTTTTGGCGAACAAGATCCCAGTCTCCTTGCCTGGTAAGCTTTAAAACTTCATCCAAAAGTTTTTGATTTTTCTGCATACCAATCCCAATCCAGAAAAATGTCCGCTCAATGATAATGGTCAGAGAAATAATGGAGCACAACAGCAAAGGATACATGATGGGCCCACCATTATTAAATATTTCAATCATAAGACAGGATTCTCCTTTTGATTTAAAGCATTTTGGCTAACAAGAAAAAGACAGGGTCTTTTTGACACAGGGTTTTTTTGAATTATTACTGTTGTTTGGTAAACTTCCTGGATTGATTCTTCCGATAGGACCTGTTCACAAGTCCCGGTTTGATAAATGGTTCCATTTTTTCCATTCAGCAAAACAAGCCTGTCAGAATATTCTGCCGCCAGGTTTAAATCGTGAATCACCATCAGTACAGAGATAGAGAGCGTCTTTTTAAGAGAGCTTATTAACTCAAGAATTTGAATCTGGTGCGTTATATCAAGATGAGATGTAGGCTCGTCAAGGATCAGAAGCATGGGCTCCTGGGTTAAAGCTCTGGCAATGGCTGCAAGTTGTCTTTCCCCTCCGCTTATCTCATTGATGGGGGCGTGCGCAAGTTTTAAAATGCCGGTAAGCTCCATATATTTATGGGCCAGTGAAATGTCTTTGGCCGTTTCAAAGAATTGATATTTTTTAAAAAACGGCAGTCTTCCTAAAAGGACATATTCTTCAACACTCATGGAAACAGGTTCCGGGGATTGCATGACAACTGCAATATGCCTGGCCAATTGCTTGTTTGACATTGTTTGAATATTTTTATCTTTTATATAAATATTTCCTTTTTCAGGCTTGTTTATCTTTGAAATGATTTTTATCAGTGTTGTTTTTCCACAGCCATTAGGGCCGATGATTGAAATGAATTCGCCTGGATTTGTTGAAAAACTTATATCTTTTAGTACACTTTTTTCGTGGTATTTGAAGCTTAAGTTATCAATAAAGAGAATCTGGCTCATAAGGTCACCTGCTTTCTTGAAAGCACCCAGATGAAAATAACTCCGCCTATGATGCCTGTTATGACACCTACAGGAAGTTCAAGCGGGGATATGACAACCCTTGCAATCACATCACATAGAACTAAAAATGCAGCACCTGCCAGAAATGAACTGATTAGAAGTATTCTATGGTCCGGCCCTGCTATCATGCGCATGAAATGGGGAACAATAAGGCCTGCAAACATGATGATACCGGCAACAGATACGCTTAATCCCGTTAAGAAGGATGCAATGATAAATAAAAACTTTTTAGTTCTTGTTGTATTGACACCCAGATTTGCGGCTTCGTCTTCACCCAGAAGCAGGGCATTTAAATCAAAGCAGAAAAAATATGAAGCAACAAGCCCGGCAAGGGAGCCGAAAAGCGCCATTTTTATTAAAACCGTGTTGGGTTCATCAAGGGAGCCCATGATCCAGAGAACAATATTTTGAAGATCATCGGTTTTTGAGACAGCCATGAGCAGCATGACCAGGGAGGAGGCAACATAGGAGATCATGACACCTGTTAAAAGCATCCTGTTGGACTTAATGTTTTTTGTATTATTGTTCAAATAATAAA
>JACNHV010000044.1 GCA_014383445.1 Candidatus Desulfobacula maris
AAAAAGACGGGATGGTATCATACGCATATTATCCAGGCCCCCATGTCGTCCCAGCGCTTCAATGCCGGAGTTGTTTCTGCAATGCAGAAAAAAAATATACTGGGCGTTATCAGCAGGTATGTGATCATCCTGGGTCAACTGGGATTGAAATAATATAGCTCCAAACAAATAGTCGTAGTGTTCCTGGCGGCTGCGCTTGAAACACCTGACTATTTTACAATAAAGTTCAATATTATAATTTACTTTGTTACACAAAGCTGATTTAATATATATGACTTTATAACAATAAGATAAATGAGAATGCAATGTTCAATAGGGATATTTTAAAAAATTTATCAAGCTGGAAAGAAAAAAATGACCGAAAACCACTGATTCTGAGAGGTGCAAGGCAAGTAGGGAAAACGACAGCCATCAACCTTTTTTCAGAACAATTCGATCAATATCTGTATCTAAATCTTGAAATTAAAGCCGAGCGGGATATTTTTGAGCAGAATCATTCTATTGAAGAGTTGCTCCAGGCAATATTCTTTTATAAAAATCAGCAAAACCCTAAAGGTGCTGTTTTAGTATTCATAGATGAAATTCAGAACTGCGCATCAGCTGTTTCCTATCTCAGATATTTTTATGAATCATTTCCGGATCTGTACGTTATCGCAGCCGGATCTCTTTTAGAGACACTTATTGATACTCATATCAGTTTCCCGGTTGGCAGAGTGGAATACCTTGTGATGAAGCCATTAAACTTTAAAGAGTTTCTAAGTGCATTATCAGAAACCACCAGTCTGGACATTCTTAATAAAACAGTCCCTGTACCTGATTTTGCACATGACAAATTGATGAAATTATTCAAAACATACGCAATTATTGGGGGCATGCCAGAAGTCGTTCAAAACTATTCCGTTCACAAAGACATCATTGCACTCAACAGCATATTTGACAGTTTAATCGTTTCTTATCTTGATGATGTTGAGAAATACGCCCGAAACCGCACAATGGCAAACGTTATTCGCCATGCCGTTTCAAATGCATTCTATGAAGCAGGCAACAGGATTAAATTCCAAGGTTTTGGCAATTCCAACTACAAATCAAGAGAAATGAGTGAAGCATTAAAAGTGTTGGAAAAAGCGATGTTAATTTACCTTTTATATCCTTCTTCCTCTGTTTCAGCGCCCTTGCAGCCAAATACAAAAAAATCGCCAAGGCTACAGGTTCTTGACACCGGAATGCTAAATTATTTTGGTGGATTTCAAAAAGATTTGTTTGGAGCCAATGGCATTGATTCTGTTTATCAGGGGAAGATAGCAGAACATATTGTTGGACAGGAACTTATCGCGGCTGAAACATCTCCTCTATTCAAACTGCAATTTTGGAACCGGGAAAAAAAGCAATCCAATGCCGAAGTCGATTTCCTGATTCAATATGAAAATCTGCTGATACCCATTGAGGTAAAATCTGCTGCAACCGGACGGCTTAGGTCTCTTCATCAGTTCATAGACCGGGCACCTCACAAATATGCTGTAAGGATTTATTCCGGGAAATTGGAAATAAATCGAATTTCGACTTTGACTGGAAACGATTGCACACTGCTAAACATTCCGTTTTATTTAACCGGATCGATTACCACTTATATCGAGTGGATGATATCCAATGACAAAGTAACTCAATTGGGTAGCCGGGGGTTTTAATCCCCCAGCCCCCACACCACCCCACAAGCGGGTCCGCATAGGGCGGTTCATCAAGTTTACCGGGCCGTAGCCGGGTATTTGGGTGTTGGGCCTCACAAGAAGGTACTATCTATTGTTCAATCCGTTAAAAAGCAAACAGGAGATAAAACATGAGATTTTTAGTATTTCTTTTAATGCCATTCAGCCAAATTTCACTTTTATTTAAAGTCCGATCTGTTTTTACAAAATTTATTGACGGCAGGAATCGGAATCCAGCGTTTCCGGAACAGGGAAGATTTACCAAAAAAGAAGCACAGGCTATTTGTAAAGCGGTTTTAAAAGAAAGTAGTCAACTGAGGCGGACAATGCCCAAAAAAGAGACCTTTGGGGGAAAATTCATGGTAAGAGGCGCCGTTGGGTTGATGGCAATATACAGGGGCATACGGAATTGTGGGATTGAACACGCGTATGCGATTGAATTGGGGGGTGATATCGGTTACGAATTATATAAATATAGCTTTGATCCTATCAAGCGGGTTGCGCGACTATTTGCCCGCAATCCCTCCAAACAAATGGATTTAATACAAAGACTAGTTATTAAAATAGCTCTTCAAAGTCCCGATTACGCGATAAATGTTTGCAATCCGCCGAATGGGTCAGCGTATGACATTCACCTCTGTCCGATGGCTGATTACGTTAAAACATTTGGGTCGGAAGAGATGGAGTTTTTCCAGAGAACTGGTTGCACTTTTGATTGGCCAATTGCCGAGTATTGCGTAAAAGGCGGTTGGTATAACAGAACGACAACAATTTCCCATGGTGATGAATTTTGCGACCAGAGATGGGGTGCATCCACATAGTTGATCCCGGCTTTGTCCGAGTCAATTAATGAGATACTTGGATGAAGGAGTTACGAGGAACTTATTCTGTTTGGTTGGGTGAGCGTAATCTATGCCAGATAAGTTTCCCACCTGATACCATAACAAGGCGGAATATATGTTTCGGTGAGCAGTGGTAGGTATGTCAACAGGGTTCTTTCTCGCAGCCGCCGCGCGGGTGAAGCCGACCGTTGGCGATGTAGATTATGAAAATAAGGAAAGCAACCAAATCGGATAAAGCGGATGTCGCAGTGCTCTTCAAAGAGATGATCGAATTTCACAGTGCAAATGACCCAATATTCACTTTGCATGCAGGCAGAAGACTATGGTGGGATAAACGATATTGGGATCAGTTGTGTTGATTCTTTTTGTTTCAGAAAGGAGAATTCTGGGTTATGAAATTACAGCAAATAAGTAATGCTACACTTAAACTCACCTATGCCGGGAAGGTTTTGCTAACCGATCCTTATTTAGCGGAAAAACACTCCATGGTGTCATACAGAGGGGAGCAATGGAGTCCGCTCGTGGAGTTGCCATTTTCTATCAATGATGTTCTTGACGGGGTGGAGATGGTACTTATTTCACATATTCATTCAGATCACTTTGATAAAACAGCTCAAAAGAATTTATCAAAAAAACTGCCTCTTTATTGTCAGCCGACAGATGCAACTGCAATTGAAAAAAGTGGATTTCATCAGGTTGTTCCTGTTCATGATTCCGTGTGCTGGGAGGGTATAACTATTACCAGAACAGAAGGACAGCATGGGTCAGGTGATGTTTTAAAAATACGAGCAAAAAAACAGGATATCAAAAAGGAAAAGGGGGAAATTTAATTTCCACAACAAAATAATGCCCCGGATAAACCGGTGATCAGTACGATTAAATACTAAAAATTATACGGACTGAAAAATACTCTGAAAATAATCACATCTTTAATTCAATATGTACAGTTGTTGCCAAAAGATGTTAATGTTAAAAAATCACAAGTATAACTTGTTAAATCGTAATAATATTAAACTATTGACTTGAACTTAGTTTAATTGTGGCTTATAATAACAAATATGACTGGTGAAAATAGAAACATATTAAACCGAATCCTTCGGAACTGGCCCAAAGGAACAGTGGGTACATTGACGTGGTTTCGAGATCATGGCGGATATCAGCAGCTACTAGATTATTAC
>JACNHV010000389.1 GCA_014383445.1 Candidatus Desulfobacula maris
AAAAAACATTCCAAGAGATAAATCAAATGAAAAAAACAAAATTTATTATCCTGTTATTATTTTTGCTTGTGCTTGTCGGAATCGTTTTGATTTCCTATGCACAATTTAAAAAGGAAACTATTAAAGATTACAAGCAGATCAAGGAGAGTGGTCGAAGCCTTATCGGCATGTTGAGCCTGCCTTCCACAGCTTCTCTTTTATCCGGACCAAACGATTATTTTTTCCGGGAGCTTTCGCAAAACGCCATAAGTAATAAGATTGCCTATTGCATTATCCATGATGCCCAGAGAAAGCCTGTCCTTTTATTCTCGCCTGAGAACATTGACCAGCAGGTGCCGGATATCATCATAAATAAATCTTTGTTGGAATCCGGCTTTATCATGCAGGATTTTTTAACCACGGACGGACATGAGCTCATTGAATTTGCCAAACCCGTGTTTGCTGACAAAAAAATTGCCGCTGTTGTCAGGCTTGGACTTAAAGTAGCGGACAATAATTTTTTTACCTATGAAAACCTTGTTCTGCCTTTTCAGATTGCTTTTTTTATCATGCTGGCACTGGTGTTTGGTTATTATTGGACGATCCTGTCGTTTAAGCATTTGAAAACCATTAAACTGGCAGATGATGGGACACCTGGAATCAAACCAGGTAAAGGCGATGTTAAAGACATCATAGAAAACCTGGAAGCCTATCTGGCCAGTGTAAAGGAAAAGACAAGTGAGGCTGAAACCCAGCGGCAGCAATTGGAATCCCGTCTTAAAATCAGCCAGTTTGAAAACAAACAATTTTTCAACATTTTTAATGCCTTTGATTTTGGTATCCTGCTCATTGACAACAGGGAGATGGTTTTCTTTGCCAATACATATCTTCTGAATCTTTTAGGACAAAGCGCGGAAGACCTTATTAATTCTTCCTATGATGAAGTTATTGAGCATGAAGACCTTAAAACCTTTATTATGCAGCGCGGTTCTGCCGAGGGGCACCTGATTTCCAAGCATATGAAAATAACCTTTGAAAAAACCGATCCTGGTCAGTTTTTTCAAGCCTCTTCATACAATATCACGGATGCCGAAGGATCTTTGTTTATTCGGCTTATCATGGTGGTGAATATTTCCAGGGAAAAAGAAGCTGAAAAAGCACAACAGGATTTTATCAGCCACATTGCCCACGAATTAAGAACGCCCTTGACCAATATCAAGGCCTATAATGAAATGATGATGGATGGTGAAATCAACAATGCTGAAATGCAGAAGGAATTTTTTAATACCATCAATGATGAGACAAACCGTCTGGCTAAACTGATTTCAAGTATTCTGGAGCTTGCTGAAAGTGAAATGGGTCAGCTCACGATTACAAAAGATATGGTCAAGACGGACTGGCTCATGGAGGGATGTATTGAAGCTGTGGAGGCAGTGGCCAAAGAAAAGAACATTACAATTGAAAGACAGGTCCCGGATAATTTCCCCAAAGTAATGGGGGACAAGGAGATGCTCAAATCTGCCCTTATTAATATATTGGGAAATGCAGTAAAATATTCACCAGAATCTGCAAGGATTACATTTGCCATCAAGGAAGCCGATGACATGGTTGTCTTTGAAATCAATGATACGGGGTATGGTATGGATGAAAAGGATTTGCCCCATATTTTTGAAAAATTTTACCGGTCTGAAAATGAAGATGTCGTGGAACAGACGGGCAGCGGGCTGGGCCTTGCCATTACTGCTGAGATCATTAAAACCCATGATGGTTTTATTGAGGTCCAAAGTGAACTTGACAAAGGAAGCCAGTTCACGATAAAAATACCAAAGGGAGATTTACTCATTGGATAATAAAAAAACCATTCTCATTATAGACGATGATGTCCATATCCGGCGGATACTGGAAATCAAGATCAAGCACAGCGGGTATGATACCCTGACTGCAAAGAATGGAAAGCAGGGTCTGGAAATCATCCAGAATCAAAAACCCGATGCCGTGATTTCTGATTTAAACATGCCCAGGCTTGACGGCAAAGAACTTTGCATAATGACCAATCCCTTAAAAAAAGACCGCCCTTTTTTTACCATCATCATCACGGCGCGGATCAATCCCCATGAACAGAAATGGATCGATGAAATGCAGGACACCATTTTTATGGAAAAACCCTTCAGCCCGTCAAAGATAATAGAAGCCCTTGCCCAGTATTTTGAATGGACAACTTTATGAAGATACCCAGGAATATTTTTTATGAAATCAACGGGTTTTGAAGAGATACTTTCCGGGTTCTCAAAAATATCACCTCTGAAGTTTGAGATCTGGAATGAAAAGGGTGCTGTCGGAGCCTGTGATCCTGGGGACCTTAAAGGGGTAAGACAATTTTTACCCGGGATAGCGGCCCGTGTTTATGAAGCCGAAGATTTCCGGCACGAGGAGACTGAAACTCAGGACGGGCTGTTCGGCCTTCCTTTGTTTGATGACGATATCATTGCCGGCGTTCTTCTGGCTTATTTTTCCAACGCCCATGATAATGCACAGGTAAGCTGTCCAGATCCTGAGGATGCAAAAACGCTTTTAACCCGGATTGCCGGCATGATCGAAGAAAGATGGGATATGCAAAAGGAATCTGATACATTGATCAACGAGCTTGACAAAAGCTATGAATCCCTTCATCTGTATTCAAATGTGGCAACCCAGATAAAAACCCTTAATTTTTCAAGCCAGATGATCCTCCATCTGCTCAATGAAATCAAAGAAAATATCAGGATGGACATGGTATTTTCCATCATGCCGGACCGGCCTGATTATTCTGAGATTGTCTGCAAAGAGGAGGTTAAGATAAAAGATGAGAAGGGATTTGTAGCATCCTTGATTAAGGCCGTTGAAAAGAGCGATAAGGCTCTTGAGGAGGGTTATTTTATTGTAAATAATTCAACGGATGAAAAATTGTTTTCAAAGATCCATAAAGACCCCTTCAGGTTTCTTGCCGTAAAAATCATGCACAATGAAAGCTTTTATGGGTGGCTTGGGATTTTCTCCTTTAGCATGGACGATATTATCAAGCGCAGCGAACTTCGCCTTCTGGTTTCCATTGCAGAACAGATCGGTGTGGTTATTGCCAATACAGACCTGTACCATAATCTTGAAGATTTTGGCATCAATATCGTAAAATCCCTTATCGTAACCATTGAAGCCAAGGATGTTTACACGGGGGGCCATTCTGAACGGGTGCATCATGTCAGTATGCTTATAGCCCAGGAGGCTGGAATCAGTGAGGAAGACAGGAAAGTTTTAAACTGGTCTGCCCTGCTCCATGATGTGGGTAAAATAGGCATTCCCGAAGCCATACTCAACAAGCCTGCCCGGCTGAGCGACAAAGAATATTCCATCATCAAAGGACACCCTTTAAAAGGCGCAGAAATAATTTCGCCCCTGGATTATCTTGCAGGTTCTATTCCAGGGGTTCTCCATCACCATGAGGCCTATGACGGCACGGGTTATCCTTCCCGCATAAAAGGCCAAGAGATCCCTTTGTTTTCAAGGATCATTTCTGTTGCAGATACTTTTGACGCCATTACATCGGACCGGGCCTATAGAAAAGGCGCTTCCTTTGAAAAGGGACGTAAAATCATAAATGAAGTCTCAGGAACCCAGCTGGATCCTGAGATGGTTGCGGTTTTTAATAAGGTTTACAAGAGAGCAAGAACCTGGCTTGCAGAAGGGCAAATTAAATAATATGAGTCCCAGCGTCTCCATAAAAGATATTACCATTAAAAATATTAACGGCAAAACCGTTCTTGGCCCTGTTACCTCCCTGACCCATAAAAACTGTGAACAGCTGGAGCGGTTTTTTAAAAATCTTTTAGCCAAGGGTGTTGTGGATATTGTCATTGATATGAAATCCGTGCCCTTACTTGACAGCTGTGCCCTTGAACTTTTGGTGGAAATGCAGAAGCAGTTGAAAAAAAAAGGGCGGGACCTGATTATTTCAGATATGAATGATGTGTGCACAGACATATTGGTGTGTGTGAAATTGATCAATGAGTTCAAAGTCGTAACAACAAAGAAAGCTCGATAATGAGCCCGAAAAACATGCCAAAAAGAATCAAGCTCGGGGAAATTCTGGTCCGCCAGAAAAAATTAACCCCTGGGAAACTTTTTGAACTTCTTGAAATTCAGTCCCAGACAGCCCAGAGTCTGGGGTATCTTCTTACCAAGCAGAAGATCATCACAGATGAGGAATTGAACCATGCCCTGAGCGAACAGCTGGGCATCCCCCATATATCCCTGAGAAAAGGGATGGTTGATCCGGCAATCGTTGATATCCTTCCAAAGGAAAAAGCCATCCAGATGAACGTGATCCCCATGTTCCGTGTGAACAATGTCCTGACGGTGGCCACCAGCGATCCCCATGATTTTTTCAAACAGGATAAAATTGCCGAGATAACAAAGTTCCTTATCCAGCAGGTTTCCTGCTCCCGCGCTGATATCAATAAAGCCATTGAAGAATGCTATCAGGGACAGATCAGCATTGATGATGTCATCTCCAGTGTTGACGAAGGCGAGCTTGCCTTTGTTGAAGAGAGCACGGAGGCCACGGTCAGTGAAATTGCAAAAATGGCCGAGGGAAGCCCCGTTGTAAACCTCACCAACCTGATCCTTCTCAAGGCAATTCGTAAAGCAGCCAGCGATATCCACATAGAGCCCCAGCAGGACAATTTCATGGTAAGAGCCCGGGTAGACGGTATTCTCTATGAACTGATGACCCATGGGATGGAGCGCCATTCAGCTGTAGTGTCAAGGCTTAAGGTCATGGCAAGCCTGGATATTTCAGAGCGGCGAATGCCCCAGGACGGCAGGATCCAGGTCACGGTGGACGGCAGGCTTATAGATCTGCGGTTTTCTTCTCTGCCCGGCTATTATGGCGAAAAAGTGGTTTTAAGGATCCTGGACCGCAGTAAATCCGTACTGGATATCAACCGACTCGGGTTTGACCAGTCTTTGCTGGCCCTTTTCAAGGAACTGCTTAGAAGACCCTATGGCCTGATCATTGTCTGCGGTCCCACGGGAAGCGGCAAAACTACAACCCTGTATGCTGCCGTAAATCTTCTCAATACCATTGAAAAAAATATCGTTACCATTGAAGACCCCGTTGAATATCAGATCAGCGGCATCACCCAGGTTCCCGTGAAATCAGCCATAGGCCTCACCTTTGCCAGAATTTTAAGGCATGTCCTGCGCCAGGACCCGGATATTGTTCTTGTGGGAGAGATCCGGGACAGGGAAACGGCTAAAATTGCCATTGAGGCATCATTGACTGGCTGCCTTGTTCTTTCCACCCTGCATACCAATGACAGTCCCAGTACCATTACCCGGCTCCTTGAAATGGGGATAGAACCCTATTTGATTTCATCTTCCCTGCTGGCTTCAATCGGCCAGCGTCTGGCAAGGTCCATCTGCCCGAGCTGCAAGACTGATTTTTTCCCGCCCAAAGAAGTGATCCAGGCTCTGGGCTTTGATGAAAATAAAAATCTTAAACTTATCCGGGGAAGGGGATGCACTTCGTGTTTTGACTCAGGATTCAAGGGCCGTATCGGTATCCACGAGATGCTGGTTAATGAACCAGGGCTTCAAAAGCTTATCTTAAGCAATCCAACCATTGACAGGCTCAAGGAATATCTTGATAAAAAAGGTTTTATAACCATGCAGCAGGACGGGTATAAAAAAGTTCTTGCAGGAGATACCACAATTGAAGAGGTGCAAATGCTGACCGTGGGGGAAGAGTAATAGATGCCTATCACCATTCAATCCAAAGCCAGACCCGGTATTCAAAAGGGGAAGAAAAAGTCTTTCAGCTTCAGCAGTGGTTCAGTAAAACAAAAGGAACTGTTTTTTTTCCTGACCCAGCTGTCCCTGATGGTAGAGGTTGGCATTTCACTGAGCCGCGCCATTGAAACCATTCGAGTCCAGACAACCAATGATTATTTTAAAAAGATTCTGGAAGCAATGGTAAAGGATATTGAGGAAGGCCATCAGCTGTCTGCTGCAATGAGCCGTCATCCCAAGGTGTTTAAAAGTGTTTATGTCAACATGATACGGTCAGGAGAGACGGGCGGGTTTTTACCCAGGGTAATTGACAGCATCATTGAAATGCTGGAAAAACAGCAGGCCATCCGATCCCGTCTTCGAGGCGCAATGGCCTATCCCATGGTTCTCTGCGGTCTGGCCTTTGTAGTAACCCTTTTTGTCCTCATTGGCATTCTGCCCAAATTCATGGTGTTTTTTGAAGGCAAATATCATATCCTGCCGCCCACAACAAGGATTATGATGGGTTTAAGTGTTTTTCTGCGGTCCTATTGGTGGGGTTGTATCCTGGGTGCTGTAGGTCTTGTGGCAGGGATCAGGGTTTATCTGTCATCAAAAGCCTTTGCCCTTCACAGGGACTGGCTTGCCATTCATGTTAAACTGTTTTCAAAATTGTCCAATAATATTTATACGGGGTTTTTTCTGCGAACCCTGGGGACCATGCTGGAGAACGGTATCCCTCTGGCAGATGCTATTTCCATTGCCGGCAATACCATTGAAAATACCTATTATAAAGCATATGTGGAAAATATCCGTACCATTATTGAAGAAGGCGGTCATTTTTCAAAGGGGTTTGCCTTAAATAAAAATATCCATGAATCTGTAAAGCAGATGATCACCGTGGGAGAGGATGTGGGAAAACTGCCTGAGGTCATGCTCAAGTTATCCAAAGTATATGAAAGCGAAACAGAAGAGAGCCTGAATCAGATAGCTTCCTTGATTGAACCCATTGCCCTGGTCTTCATGGGAATTGTTGTTTTTATTATTGTATCCTCCATTATTCTTCCCATGTTCCGCCTTGCCGGGGCCATGAAATGATTTTTTTTTTAAAAAAATGCATTTTCCTCTTGAAATTTATATTTTAATGGTGCAAGAATACGTTCAACATTAGAAAATTCATAAAATTCAGTATAAATAATTCATGGAGGAGCACGTGATCAATCAAAAAAAAGATCGAAAAACAAAGTTCGGAAATCATGGATTCACATTGATTGAAATTTTGATTGTGGTTATGGTACTGGGTATTTTAGCCATGGTAATTGTGCCTCAGATTACTGTTTCCACGCAGGATGCAAAGGTGAGTACTTTGCAGACGAACCTGAGTGCAATGAGAAATGCAATTGAATTATATGCTGTCCAGCATAACGGTGCCTATCCAGGGCTCTACGATGGAGTAACTGCAGGGGCCACCCCGACTTTATCTATAGCTGGTAATGTTGTCGCTGCTTTTACTAATCAGTTAACACAATACACAGACATTAATGGTATTTTTGCTGTAACTAAAGACAGTACCTACAAATTTGGTCCTTATCTCAAAGGCGCAGCACTGCCGACTAATCCTTTTACTGACTCGGCAACGGTTGCTTGCGATATTGCTATAGACGTTATTACAACAAAAGCATTAACTGTTCCAGCCACCGCTTGGAAATTTTATGTTATCACTGGAATTTTAATCGCTAATGACGGCGGTACCGGTCATATAGATCTTTAATACTGGTTAATTTTTTCATGGCTGGGAGTTCAATAAAAAAGAATGGATTTACCCTTATTGAACTCCTCGTAATTGTCATGATCCTTGGTATTTTGCTCATGGCGGGCGTACCAGCTTTAACTTCCGTCATGGCAGACAGCAAACTTTCATCAGCCGGCACGATCATGGTCAGTGCTATTGAATACACGGCCAGCCTCAGCATCAAATATAAGCGGCCCTTCCAGTTTGAGGCTGATGTAAACAACAATTTTTTTCAAATCAAGGACACAGCCCCATACCCTGATCCGGATCCGGATCCGGGTGATCCTTCTGAAACCATCCGGTTGAATAACCTGCCCCCCGTCAATGGCGATGATATTGTTTTTAATCCTCTGGCAGGCACCTGGTATATTGTGGATTTTGATACAACGGGCAATTTTGACGGGGTTTCCATTGATTCCGGCCCGGCAGCTTTAAAATTTTTTCCGGACGGCCATTCCGCCTATACTGACAGTCAATATGTCTTAAGTCTTGGGGAACTTTCAAATACCATTACCATCAACGGAATCACGGGGAGGATAACGGTTGATTAAATTGTCTTCATCCGGGTTTACCCTGTTTGAAATTATCGTGGCTATGTTTGTTATTTCCATTGCCGTCATTCCCATGATGCAAAGCTTTGGCCCGACCATGATGACAGCAGGTGCCGTGGAAAAAACAGCTGTTCTGACAAATCAGGCCAGGGCAACCATGGAGCGCCTGCTGGCCCTAGATTTTGACACTTTGAAGTTAAAACTCGCTGAAGTCCAGCCCCTTTCCGGCAATGCTGTTTTTGGCGATTCAGATGAAACCTTTACTTTTGAAGCTGGCACTTATTCTCCTGCAATAACCATAAGTGATGCATCTGGGGATGCCAGTAAAACCCTTCTGGATCTGACTGTCAGCCTTGCAGGCATGAACTTTTCCACAAGAAAGGCAGACTATTGAAGCCCCTTAAAAATAAAAAAGGATTTACCCTTTTTGAGCTCATCCTGGCAGTGGCTGTTCTGGGGCTGATCATGACATCCTTTCAAGGGATTCTGGGACAATCTCTTTCCACCCATAAGGATACCCAGGAAAAACTGGAACAGGTTTCCCAGGCAAGATTTGCCATGGACCGCATTGCCATGCTGATCAGGGAAACAGGTCTTATAAATATTCCTGTAGCAAAACTAACACTTGAATCCAGTGCCTCCTCCCTTGAGATTGAGGAGCGGATCATGAATTTTTATAATAATTCTACTCACAGCTTTGTCCTGGCCGGGGATGCATATCTGGATGCAGATAATAACTATAATTATATTATCAATGATAATGTTACAACTGATCCCGTTGACTGGATCATCATCAGCCTGGATACAACGGATCCGGACAACACAAAACTTGTTGAACGACTGCCGGACTACAGCACGGCTGCTTTTGCCGATAAAATGCCCGAAAGGATCCTGTGTGAAAACATAACTAAGTTTGAAGTTACCCGGGGCAGTGTTGATGAAAAACTTCATCATCTGATTAAAATTGAACTTGCTCTTGGCAGCGGAATCAATCAAATATCCTTTACAACAAGGGCCATTGCAGGAAAATTGCTTATATTATGATGCTGACAAAAAAATATCCTATTGCCTTTGATATCGGGTTCCATGATATCCATGCCCTCCAGCTTGGAAAAAGCCGGGACAGATTCAGTATACAATCCATGTTTCATCAAAAACTGGAAAAGGATTTGACGGATATCAGACAAAGCAGCCCGGATTTGATTGAAGCTTTGAAAATCATAAAAAAACAGGGCCGGTTTAAAGGCAACAGGGCCGTTATCCATATCCCGGCTCACAAGGTGTTTTCATTTCCCATTGAATTTGTATTAAACAAAGATGAAACAATGGAGGAAGCCATCATTCGGGAGGTTGAGCAGAACCTTCCCTATCCCCTGGAAGAGGCCGTGATTGATTATCCTTCAATGACAAGCTCAATCCCTAAAAAGCCTCAAAAAGTGATTATTGTTTCCGTTCATAGAAGCGATGTTGAAGAAATTCTCATGGTATTTAAAAAAGCTGGCTTCAGGCCGGATGCCCTGGATTTCAGGCCTATTTCCTCCATACGCCTTCATCAATATCTTGCCCGGGTTTCTTCTGACGATCCTTCTGTTATCTGTTATGTGGGCAGAGAAGAGTCCAGTGTTCAGATTTTCAATAACGACCGGATCCTGGCAATGAATAAATTTCCCTGGGGGCTTGGCAGGGTTATCGAGAAATTGAATGTCAATCTAGGGTTCAAGGAAACAACGGACAATGCTCAGGTTCTGCTGAAGCAGCACGGCATCAGGTTAAACGCTTCTGGAAAAACAATAAAGGCTGCCCAGCCCCCAGATGATTCCACTGATGATCCCCCTGACTCCAATATCGGTCCCATTGTTTCCAGGATCATTACCCCTACCATTGAAGAACTGGTATTTGAGTTTCATAAAATCCTTGGGTATATCCGGAATAAAGAGGGGATTCACAAGATCAATGATATCTCTTTTTATGGTGCTGCATCCATGATTACAGGCCTTGATCACTATATTGAAAACCGTATGAATATCCCTGCAAAAACCATCAACATCCTGGATCATATTGATATTAAACCGGATCTTGTGGCAGAGGGTTTTAATGACATCACGCCCTTTGCTGCAGCCCTGGGTCTTGCCATGAGGGAGATTTCATGGCTCTAAGACAGATCAACATGATTCCGGGAAATATTCTGGCAAGAACAGACCTTGCCAGGCATTTATGGTTCTGGGGCAAAGGCCTTGTGTTTATCCTGCTTGTATTTGTGATGTTTTATCTTGCCCAGGCCAGCAGATTTGCTTTGCAGCAAAAAGCCCAGCATTCTGATGCTTCCATAAAGATGATAGTAACAAACAAAATTGACCAGGCCTTAAGAAAGGCAGATGGTATCAATAAGCAGATGCAGGATCTTAATCTGAAAAGCGGAGTTCTTGCCACCTTGACAAACCAGCAGCTTTATTATGACATTCTTGCTGCTTTTGCCCATGCCTTTAATGATGCCACATGGATTGATCATCTTTCCATCCAGAGGGGAAATGAGAAAGATATGGACAGGTCAAATCTTTTTGTTGATGGATTTTCCCTGACTCACAATACCCTGGGCGCTTTTCTGGAATCTCTTTCAGGCAATAACAGGATCCAGGATGTGGTGCTGGTTTATGCAAAAAAACAGGAATCCCTGGACCAGGATGTTGAAAGTCTTATCCAATTTAAACTGACCTGCTCCATCATAAAGGGACCCTTAAAATGAACCTTAATATGAGAGCCGTGGATATGGCCTGTATTCTTCTTCTGGTGGTGGCTGTGGCAGCCGGAGGATTTTTTCTTCAACAAAACTTTTCACATCATTCATCCCATGTAAAACTTGAAAAAGAGGAATTATCAACTCAGGAAAACAGCCTGAACCTTGCTGTTGAAAAACTTGCAAAGCTTGAGTCACAATTCAAGGAACAGGAAGACAGGGTCCTTGAACTGAACAAAAGGGTTCCAAAAGCCCCGGGGATGGGTGACCTTTTAAGCCAGGTCCATGGCCTGGTAAAACAAAGAAATATAAACCTCATTGATTTTAATCACAAACCTGCCCAGGGGTTTGAACGCTACAAACTTATCCCCGTTCAGGTTATTGTGAAGGGTGACTTTTTAAATATTTACAGGTTGATCCATGATCTGGAAACCTTGAACCGGGTTTTGATTTTTGAAAAAATCATGATCAAAAAACAGGATGGAAAAAACCTGTGCCAGGCAACTTTTATGGCCAGTGTATTTCAGCAGTGATGGAAAAAGAGGATACAAAGGAGCTTCATGAAAGATAAGAATAAGACCATAAAAACCATTGCTCTGGTATTGATAGCCATTATTTTCCTTTCTATGTTTTACAATACTTTTTTTAAGGCAAAAAAAAATTCCGGGAAGGCTGCATTAAAAAAACAACCCACAAAGGTGGTGGGCACTATCCAGCCTCAAAGGACGGCACCAACGCAGGCAGAGACTGTCACTATTCCCGTTTCAGGGTCTGATCCTGCCGGAAATACTGCCTTTTCTGTCCAGCCTTTTAAATCAATCATTCCCAATATATTTGAACCGCCTGACAGCGTTAAATTCGTTCCAAAAAAGGAAAAGGAGGAACCAAAACCCATAGCTGATGCCGTAAAAAGCCTTGTCAAAAAAATAGTGGAACCTTCGCCCCTGTCTGACCAGGAAAAAGAAAGTATCAGCCAGGATTTTCAATTTACAGGATCTATCCTCAGCAGCAAAGGCGCTGTCGCCATCATCAATGATGAATTCATCCATGTGGGGGACATTGTCAATGGATATAAAGTCGCATCCATTTCCGAACAGCAGGTCTTCATCGACACGGGACGCGGCACGATAATACTGGAGATTATGACGTATGAATAAAAAAGTATTTTCATCCCTTTTTTTTGTTTTACTGGTTATCGTCTTTACTGGCACGGCCTTTGCCAAAGAAAAAGCACCTGGACCGGGCCAGCAGATAAAACCGTTAAATGAACAGCTGATTACGCTGAATTACCGGGATATGGATATAAGACATGCGTTTTCCGCCCTTGCCATGGAATTTAAACTCAATATTGTCATGAGCCGCGATATCCAGGGCACCATTACCCTGCATCTGTTCGGGCTTACCCTTGAAGATGCCATGTCCACAATTGCCATGGCCGGAGGGTTTGACTATAAAAAAACTGAAGACCTGTATTATATTTACAAGGCAACGGAAAAAGAAAAAACCCCTGTGCCCGTACCCGTTGAAACATTTATGAAGGTATTTCATGCCAGCTTTGTTGATGTTACCACTGCAAAAACAACCCTGGATGCCGTTCCAGGCTTAAATCCAGTAGAGGTCCATGCGTCCACCAAAACCATTGTTGTCAATGATACCCTGGATAATATACAAAAAGTTGAAAAGGTCCTGTCCTTTCTGGATGCTGTTCCCAAACAGGTCTTGATTGAAGCAAAAATTCTCAAGGTGACCCTGAATGATGATATGAAATTTGGCGTGGACTGGAAAGCCATCATGACGGACGGCATTATCCAGACCAGCGGACTGAGCACTGCTGTGCTGCCCGGCACAACCTCAGGTACTGAGTTTATCACCGGCCCAAGTACATCTCCGGCATCAGGGACGGGCGGCTTTGCCAATTTTGTTGCCGGTATGGGAAGCACAAGCCAGATTGCCATGGCCATTGATTTATTAAAAACCAAAGTAAAGGTGGATATCGTGGCCACCCCTAAAATCCTTGCCATTCACGGGGAAAAGGCAAAGGTCCAGGTGGGAGGTAAGTTTGGGTATAATGTCACAACGACCATTGATGGGATCACCTCTGGAAGCGTTGAATTTATCGATACCGGAACCATCCTTGAAATTACGCCCTATATTGATGAACAAAACAATATATTACTCAATGTAAAGCCTGAAATAAACTCTGCTGGTCTTGTTTCCGGAACTCCTGTGGTCGTATCCACGGCTGTTGCCACATCGCTTTTGACAAAGGATGGAGAAACAGTTTTTCTTGCAGGATTGATAGAAACTACGGATACAAAGACAAAACATGGCATCCCCATCCTGGGTGATCTTCCAATCCTGAGTTACTTGTTCAGCAGGACAGAGGATACTAAAGAAAAAAAAGAACTGGTGATTCTGATCACAGCAAAAATCATCCAAAACAATCTGCTGCCTTCTCAAAAACCATAGTCTTTTTGGGTTGTGATGCTTAAGAACCAGAAAGGCTTTCTCCTCATCAGTATCATTTTTATCATGCTGCTGATGGCCGTCAGCATATTTTCCATCAATTATTATTCCGTCACCCAGATTCGGATGGCTTCCAACCAGATCGATTCGGTCCAGACGGGCTATGATTTTAATGCCATTGTCGAAACATCCCTCTGGGAATTGACAGACAATCTTTTCTGGCGCACGGTTGAAGCCGGGGTAGACACGGCTTTTAACGGCACCACCTACACCCGCATTGTCCGCAATGCAAACCTGTCTCCCTTCAATTATCCTTCCGATTATGACGATGCCGTCACCATTCAGGTGACTCCCAAAGGCTCGGACCAATCCTTTCAAAAATCTTTCAGATATTATGCCAGAGTATTTGTAGGCGCTGACACTGACCTGGACGAACCCATGGGTATGTTCATGGATTCTTCAGGTAATATTTATATCGCAGGTACCAAGGGCCACATAATCTGGAAAATAGATACATTCTGGGACATAACACAGTTTGCCGGTACAGGCAGTTCCGGGTTTTCAGGAGACGGGGGGCCGGCAGCCAGTGCCGAGTTAAGTGAACCCAATGGTGTTTTTGGAGATTCTTCAGGTAATATTTATATCGCAGATACGAATAATCACAGAATCCGGAAGGTGGATACCTTTGGGAACATATCAACCTTTGCCGGCACAGGTAATAGTAATTATTCTGGAGACGGGGCAGAAGCAATTCTTGCCGAGCTCAATCAACCCAGGGGTATTTATGTGGATTCTTCAGATAATATTTATATCGCAGATACAAAAAATCACATAATCCGTAAGGTGGATGGTACAACCAATATCATTACAAAGTTTGCCGGCACAGCAGGGTCTTCCGGGTCTTCCGGTGACGGGGGGCCGGCAGTCAATGCCCGGCTCAATGAACCCAGGGGTATTTATAAGGATTCTTCAGATAATATTTATATCGCAGATACAAAAAATCACATAATCCGTAAGGTGGATGGTACAACCAATATCATTACAAAGTTTGCCGGCACAGCAGGGTCTTCCGGGTCTTCCGGTGACGGGGGGCCGGCAGTCAATGCCCGGCTCAATGAACCCAGGGGTATTTATAAGGATTCTTCAGATAATATTTATATCGCAGATACAAAAAATCACATAATCCGTAAGGTGGATGGTACAACCAATATCATTACAAAGTTTGCCGGCACAGCAGGGTCTTCCGGGTCTTCCGGTGACGGGGGGCCTGCAGTCAATTCCCAGCTCAATGAACCCAGGGGTATTTATGTGGATTCTTCAGATGATCTTTATATCGCAGATGCAAAGAATCACATAATCCGTAAGGTGGATGGTACAACCAGTATCATTACAAAGTTTGCCGGCACAGCAGGGGCTGCAGGTTATTCCGGTGACGGAGGGCTGGCAGTCAATGCCCAGCTCAATGAACCTTGTGGTATTACGGCTTCTTCAGGTAATCTTTATATCGCAGATACAAAGAATCACAGAATCCGGAGGGTGGATACAACAGGGAACATAATAACGGTTGTCAGCACAGGCAGTTCCGGGTTTTCAGGAGACGGGGGGCCGGCTCTCCTTGCCCGTCTCAATGTACCCAAGGGCATTTTTATGGATTCTTGGGGTAATCTTTATATTGCAGACAGGGGTAATCATAAAATCCGGAGGGTGGATACATCCGGGAACATAACAACTGTTGCCGGCACGGGCAGTTCCGGGGATTCAGGAGACGGGGGGCTGGCAACTCTTGCCCAGCTTGACGAACCCCGCCGTATTTTTGTGGATTCCTCAGATAATCTTTATATCGCAGATACGAGGAATCACAGAATCCGGAAGGTGGATGCCTCGGGGATCATAACAACGGTTGCCGGCACAGGCAGTTCAGGGTTTTCAGGAGACGGGGGGCTGGCAACTCTTGCCCAGCTTGACGAACCCCATGGTGTTTTTGTAGATTCTTCAGGCAATATTTATATAGCAGATAGAAAGAATCACAGAATCCGGAAGGTGGATGGTGCAACGGGGATCATAACAACAGTTTCCGGCAGGCCGGGTTCGGGGTTTTCTGGGGACGGGGGGCTGGCAACCGATGCCAAGCACAATCAACCCCGTGGTATTTTTAAGGATTCTTCAGGTAATCTTTATATCGCAGATACAGATAATCACAGAATCCGTAAGGTGGATGCTGCAACGCAGATCATAACAACGGTTGCCGGCACTGGGAATTCCTGGGGGCCTCTCGGAGATGGTGGCCTGGCAACCAGTGCCAGAATTAAAGAACCTGTAGAAATTTTTTTGGATCACAATTATAATATCTTTATAGCAGACCGGGACGACAGGAGGATCAGGGTGGTCAATGCAATAGACGGTAAGATTTATACCCTTGCCGGCACGGGTGCTTCCGGAGACACGACAGATCAACCGGCAGTCCTTTCGAGATTTCAAGATCCGGCCGGGATCACAATGGCATCCGGCTATGGGGGAAGCAGGATCTACATCAGTGACACGGGAAATCATAAAATTAAAGTTCTTTTACTCAAGACTGTTTACGGGCTTTAAGCGGCCTGGTTCAGAAATTATCGGAAATGCCAATATTGGCAATGTCGATAATTTGTTTCTCCCTGTATAAGTAAACAATAAATTATTTTACCACAAAGCGATCAAAATTGTCAGACATATGGCTGATGAATTTGGTCGTTTTTTTTGGATGATCAGGCATTCCGTTTGACATATAATTTTCATACCAGTCGTTGCAATGGACTCGCTGAAGCTCGCCGGTTGAACTTAGGGGAAGAAATAATCAAGTTGCTATTGCTCACATATTGGTGTACGATTGTCACTATGAAACGGAATAAACTTGAGAACGAGTTAAAAAAGCTGGGTTGGTGGTTTCTGAGACATGGTGGTAACCATGATATTTGGACCGATGGAGACAGGAAGGAACCAATCCCTAGACACAGCGAAATCAATGAAAAGCTTGCTCGTTCAATAATACGTAAGGCAAAAAGAGGAGGCCAATCATGAGATTTTCAGGTAAAATATATAAAGACGGCAAATTCTGGCTGGCAGAAATTCCGATTCTCGATTTAATGACCCAAGGTCGAACAAAGAAAGAAGCGTACGAAATGGTTGCTGATATGCTTGAGTCTTTGGTTAATAAAGATGGATTTAAAATTGAGGTTTATAAAGGGGAAAAGGACAGTTTTGAAGTTGGTTCTTTAGGGCCAAAACATATGGTAAGTTTACTTTTGCAGCGAAAACGTGAAATGAGTGGACTTTCACTTGCTCAGGTTGCAAGTCGATTAGGTATGAAATCACGCAACACATACGCTCGCTACGAAAAAGGGAATTCTGTTCCAAGCGTTGAAAAACTTAATGAGTTACTAAATGCAGTTTGCCCACAGACTGATATAGTCATTAATGAAAGCACGATTCCCCTAACAAATGTATAAATCGGACTGCATATCGCCTCTGCAGACTGAAAGTTAAGTGATCTTGGACCGAGCCCATGATTCATTCCTTTGGTATGCTGCTTCTAAGTTCGACCGTTCAGGGGGTTTTCGAAAAAAGGCTTATTAAAATGAAACAGGATTTTCATCGCTTAATAAATAAATCAAAGCTCTTTTCCTATCATTTGCAGAAAATGCCAATACTGGCATTTTCTGCAAATAGCAGAAGACCTTTGACTAGGAAAGACTGACAATCCATTAACCCAAAATCGTGTCTCAGAACTTATCGGAAATGCAAATTTTACAATATCGATAAGTTGTTTCTCCCATGGCCATGAGCAGTTCAATAAAAGTAGAAGAAAAAATTGACAAATTGAATAAAATTGAATATATTTTAGGCAATTAATATTCACAGTGAGGGAAATATTATGAAAACATTAACAATGAGAGTTGATGATTCAATTTATCAGATAATTAAGGCTGCTGCAGATGGTCAAAAAAGAAATATTTCCAATTTTATCGAATTTGCCACGCTGCAATATCTAACCTCGGTGCAGTATGTTGATAATAGTGAGATGAATGAGATATTGAATGATAAGGAATTGGTTGAAAATCTTCAAGAGGGTTTGAAAAACTTGAAAAATGAAGAATATTCAATTGTCTAATTTCCAGATTGCAGAAACTAAAACCTTTGAAAAAGTCAAAAAAAATATTGATTCACAGCTTTATACAAAAATCAGAAACATTGTTTATCCCCAATTGAAGCTAAATCCATATTTTGGGACAAATATTAAAAAGCTTAAAGGGGATTTTGAAGGATATTATCGATATCGAGTTGGAAGTTATCGATTGTTCTATTTGATAGATAATGAAAAAGTGATCGTTGTTATTGTAGATTTGAAGCATCGACAGAGTGCTTACGAATGAAATTGTCGGAAATGCCAATATTGGCAATATCGACACTTTGCTCTCCAGTTGGCAGCCGGTATTTTTTTCGTGCTTGACGATTGTTCTTGATGTGTGTATATTGGGAACAATAAAACAGGGAGGGTTATCATGTCTAAAGCACGCTTAAATATCAGCCTTGACCAGGATTTAGTAGATTTTGTCAAGGTATATGTTCGAGAAAATCGAACAACAGTCGCTGATGTCATTACGCAATTTGTCCTCACATTAAAACGGCATGCGCAAGGAGAGAGTATGGAGATCATACTCTCGGATCCTGATTTTCACAAAGCGATACTCAATGTAAAGTCCACGCTCAGCGATGGCACGGCCAAATGGCATACCTTTGAGGAAGTTTTTGACGACTGATGAAAGCAAAATTTGAAAAAGCATTTCTGACAGGCGTTCGGAAACATGCCGGCATAAAGAAGCAGATTGAGCAGAAAGTTCGCCAGATTATGGAGCACCCAGTTGAACTTGGAGAACCTTTGAAGGGCAACTTGCGAGAGTTTTACTCCTGCCCGGTCAAGCGTAATTTCATCATAATCTACTTGTATTGTACTGCATGCCGAAAAAAGGGAGATGCTGAATTTGTTGGCTGTTTCGATTGTTTAACAACCTCTGATGAAACTATTAAATTTGTACTATTGGGACCACATGATGAAGCATACAACATTAAATAAATAATTAAAATTATTTCAACACAAAGCGATCAAAATTGTCAGACATATGGCTGATAAAATTGGTCGTTTTTTTTTGGATGATCAGGCATTCTGTATCTGCAAGGCTGTTAACAAGGGCCATGGCTTGAAAATTGTAAATCTATTTATTGAGTAAATTTTACATTGACATTTATATATATTATAATCATAATTTCATTATGAAAGAGATACGATTCACGTGGAATAAAACTAAGGCGAAAGCTAATTTATTAAAGCACAAAATCTCTTTTAATGAAGCCACTTCAGTATTTAGTGATGATAATGCCAGGTTGATTTATGATCCAGATCATTCGCTGGAAGAGGAAAGATTTTTGTTGTTGGGTCTTAGCTATAAACTTAAAATATCGATTGTGGTCCATTGTATGAAAGATGAAAGCAACGAGATAAGAATAATCTCTGCAAGAAAAGCTTCACAAAAAGAGCAGAAACAATACGGAGGATATATATTATGAGAAAAGAATATGATTTTAGCAATTCAATAAAGAATCCTTATGCAAAGAAAGTGAAAAAACAAATTTCAATTCGTATTGAAACAAACACAATTACCTATTTTAAGGAACTATCAAAAGAGGTTGGAATTCCATATCAGAATCTTATCAACTCTTATCTTGCAGAATGTGCTCACCAGCATAAAAAGCCTGAATTAAAATGGGCTTAAGCCATAACCAATCAGTCGAGTGGGTATCCTCCAAGAGCTGAGCCCATGCTCCATTTTTTCGGTATGCTGCTCCCGGGTTCAACCGTTCAGGGGGTTTTCGAAAAAAGGCATATTAAAATTATTTCACCACAAAGCGATCAAAATTGTCAGACATATGGCTGATAAATTTGTTCGTTTTTTTTTGGATGATCAGGCATTCAGTATCCTCAAGCCGGTTAACAAGGGCAAGGGCCTTTTGTACATCCATGACCATAAGGGCTGTTGCAAGGCCGTCGGCAAAGGTGCAGTCCTTTGAAATCACAGAAGCACTGACGATTTTGTTGTCAACGGGAAATCCTGTTTTAGGGTCAATGATATGGGAATAGGTTTTGCCCTTTATTTCAAAAAAAATCCTGTAATTCCCACTTGTGGCAATGGCATGATTATTCAAGCGGATAATTTTGAACAGGTTATGGTTTGAAAATTGTTTATCAGGTTCTCTGATACCCACGGACCAGGGTTTTCCTTTTTTGTTTGTGCCTGAACCATAAAGCTCTCCTCCTATTTCCACAAGAACATCATGGATGCCGGATGAGGTAAAAAGTTTAGCTATGGCATCCACGCCATAGCCTTTTGCAATGGACCCCAGGTCAAGGGTGATGTCAGCTGTTTTTAAAAGGGTGTGCGGCCCTTTGATATCAATGTGATGAAACCCGGTTTTTGATAGGGCAAGGGCGATTTTATCGGGTTCAGGAATCTGGGTCATTCTTTTTTTTGTCCCAAATCCCCACAGATCAACCAGGGGTTTCACCGTTCCATCCCAGGAGCCGTCTGTCATGTCATATAATTTTTTAGCCGTTAACATTATGTCATAAAAGTCAGCAGAGACTTTCACCAGGGTTCCGGTTTTCTGATCGTTAAAAAGAGAGAGCTCGCTTTTCGGGTCATACATGGACAGGCGTTTATTGATCTCCTCCAATTGTTTATCCACTCTTGCCTGCCACAGGGGCAGGGATGGTTTTTTAGCAGTGATAAATTTTATGGTGAAATAGGTTCCCATGGTCCTGCCGGAAAGGGTGTACTCCTGGCCAAAGTTAGCTGCAAGCCCATTTGAATGGAAAATAAAAATAGACAGGCAAATGCAAAAAACAATGGTTTTTGTCTGGTTCATTTATGCAATTCCCTTTTTCATTTTTTGTCATACCCTCTTTTTTCGCAATACAATACATGGTTTTAAAAACAGGTTCTACAGACTTTATAGTCCGCAAAATATCAATTGATCAAGTTAAGTTTCAAAAAATAATCAGTATTCAGCGGAGGAGCAGTCATTTTTCCAATTTCCCCGGTTGACATACCCAGATATTTTGTATAACTTATATATACAAAATATCTGGGTATGCTTTATGAAGAATTATTTTTTAGAAAAACAAGTGTTCAACTCATAAAATACAAAAAGCAATATTTATATATTCAGGGAGACTTAACCATGGCGACTCAAATGATAATTCGGCTCGAACCGAACCTGAAAAATAAAGTCAGTCAGTTGGCTAAAGCTGAGGGGAAAAATTTAAGTGAACTCGTGCGTGAACTTTTAGAGAAATATACAAAAGAAAGAGACATGAGTGCCTATATTGATAACCTGTGGGATAAAATCGGTCAAAATTTAGCTAAAAACAATATTTCTGAATCTGACATTGAAAAAGCAATAAAACAGGTGCGGTCAAAAAGTGCTTAAAGTGGTCGTTGATACAAATGTTTTTATTTCTTCCTTTTTTGGGGGTATTCCAAGACAGATAATTAACTGCTGGAAAAAAGGAAAGATTACCCTATGCTTTTCCCAAAAAATAATTGAAGAATATATTGAGGTACTTAACAGGCTTGGCCTTAAAGATAAGAATGAAATACAAAACTTAACAAAATTATTCGCAGAGGGTTACAATTCAATTTTCACTGCAAAAACCCCTGATCTTGAAGTTGTTGAAGATGATCCAGATGATAATAAATTCATTGAGTGTGCTGTGGCTCTTGACTGTAAGATCATCATTTCTGGAGACAAACACCTTAAGAACATAAAAAAATATATTGATATCGATATCATGTCTCCAAAAGAGTTCATTAAAATCTGGATTCAAAAAAAGAAGGATTGACAAGAAGATGTTTCACAAGCATTTAGAAAATTTGGCAACGTTGCCATTTTTTCTAAATGGCAATTTTATCATACCATGGATAAGAGACAGATTATGACCAAACAAATTGTTCGGATAAACAAGTCACCCGTTGAACTGTATAAAATTTTAAAGTTTGAAAATATTGCTGCAAGCGGCGGACAAGCCAAATTCATGATAGTGGATGGTTTTGTGGAAGTAAACGGGAGTATTGAAACGCAGAAGCGAAAAAAAATATATCCTGGTGATATTATTAAAATCAATGATCTGGTCCTTGAGATACAGCTTTTACAAGACTTATCTTGAGCGCAATGATCTGGATAGGTGAAAACAGATGACAGCAGCGGCATTGGCCACATTAAGGGAATTTTTTCGGCCATACATGGGAATATGAACAAAGTTGTCACACACGGACCGGACATGGGATGAGATCCCATATTCTTCATTGCCAAACACAAGGATGGTGTTGTCTTCCCAGGGCATATCATAAAAAGGAAGGGCACCTTGAATGGTTTCAACACCAATGATATGGAATCCTTCTTCTTTTTTCTCAAGCAGGGTCTGGGCAAGATCCCCTGTCTTATCCTGTTCAACCCATTGATGAGCGCCCATGGCGGTTTTCTGGACACGGGGATGTTCTTTGCCTGGAGTGTTCCCGAGAATGATGGATTTAAACCCTGCAGCATCACAGGTTCTGAAAATAGATCCCACATTAAAAAGGCTTCTTAAGCCATCCAGGGCCAGGTGGCAATTAAGCACAGGTTGATGACAGGAAAGCAGGGCATCATCAGTTTGAATTGTTTCAAGCAGATCAGTGTCCCGGACAGGGGTGCCAATGGCAGAGCGATGAAAGTGAATCCTGTCGGAAATGCTTTCAATCCACAATCTTGTGGTATTGGATTCAGGCCTGATAAATTCATTCATTCCCGTCCAATTCAGGACTTCATTGTATTGGCGGGTAAAAAGATCTAAAGATGCCGGGTTGACACGATTGGTGGTTAACTTTTGATAAAATCCGGCCAGCCAGCTGATAATATGCTTGTTTTGGGTTTCAGGGCAAAGCAGCAGCAGCTTTTTTTTTGTAAATCCAAAGGTATCCATTTTAAAGGTATCAGCCCGGTTTTTTTGAGTTATTATAATTATTTTCTTTGCGATTTTTTAATTTAGTCATCATAATTTTTTTAGAATAACTTCAACAAGACAAATGGAATTATTTTTAAAATTTGCATACATGTTTTCACCGAAAAATTTTGCATTGGAGCCAAAAATGATACCGAGACCCAGAGCATTGGGTTGGGGAGGTCTTTTTTTGGAAACGGCATTAAATTTTTCCCACCCTGTGCATGCACTGGAGGTTTGGTCTGAAAAGAATTCTACTTCAAACCCATGCTCCTTAAAAATGTGGGACATGACATCCCGGGATTCAAGAAATGATATAGAGGACTTGTCTGCCCATGGAACGGGAAGAAGAAGGGAATCGTTGTCACCCTTTTCTATTTCATGTAACATCAGCTTTCCATCGGGTTTTAATACCCTGAAAAATTCTTTGACGGCTGTTGATTTGTCTTCAATGTTCATTAGAATATGCTGGCATAAAATGGCATCAAATGTATTGTTTTCAAAAGGCAGGTCAAGAACAGAACCCTGTTGGAAAGAAACAAGATTTTCTAGTTGGGTACACTGGGTCAAAAAGATAGCCGATTCAATAAATTTTTCTGCCAGATCAACGCCGACAACCCTGCAGTTAAATTGTTTGGCAAGAAGCCTTGAAGATCCTCCAATACCACAGCCGGCATCAAGGACCTGTGCATCAGGGGAGATGGTTAATTTTTTAAACAGCTCAATGCTGGACCGTGCTCCGCCCGTATGGATCTGATCAATGGGGGAAAGATCTTTCAGTTCAAGATTTGAAAGGTCTTTGCCTGCTTTGATTAAGGCGGTTTTAATGTTTTGCGTGAGGTTGTCTGAATTATAGTGGTCTTTTACGTGTGATTCCATATTTGAGATCTTTATATGAAAGTAGTGAGATATGAGTTTTGAGTAGTGAGAAAAAACCATCAGTCTATCCCCCCTCACATCTCACTACTCATACCTCACTACTCATATCATTTCTATGATTTAAGTTCTTCAAGACTGCCGAAAAAATCAAGGGACTCTGGATTTTTTAAGGCATCCTTGTTTTTTACTTCCTTGCCTTCAATCATTTTTTTAACGGCCAGCTCAACCTTTTTCATGTTAAGGGTATAGGGAACATCCGGACATGCAATGATTTTAGCCGGGACATGCCGTGGAGAGGCATTGGCCCGGATGTCTGCTTTGATCTTGTTTTGAAGCTCATCCGTCAGGTCAAAGCCCGGGGCTGTTTTTACAAAGAGAATGACCCTGACATCATTGTTCCAGGATTGTCCCACAATCACAGAGTCTTCAAGTTCTTCCATGGCATCCAGGCGACGGTAGATTTCAGCCGTGCCGATTCTCACACCGCCTGGATTAAGGGTGGCATCTGACCTGCCATACATGATGACACCGCCTCTTTCCGTGACCATGATAAAATCCCCATGGGTCCAGATTCCAGGGAATTCATCAAAATAGGCAGAATGGTATTTGGAGCCGTCTTCATCACCCCAGAAAAAAATAGGCATGGATGGGAAAGGGGCTGTACATACTAGTTCTCCCTGCTGTCCAATTGTTGGCTTGCCGTTTTCATCATAGGCATAGACCTTCATACCAAGACCCCGGCATTGAAGTTCTCCCGTATAAACAGGGCCCATTGGGTTGCCCAGGGCAAAACAGCCGTTCAGGTCTGATCCGCCGGATATGGATGCCAGCTGGAGATCCTGTTTTACTTCATTATAGATGAATTCAAAATTTTCATCTGAAAGGGGGGAACCAGTTGAAAGAACTGATTTTAAGGCAGACAGGTCAAATTGTTTACCCGGTTTTACCCCGGCATTTTTTAAGGCTTCAATATATCCTGCACTGGTCCCGAAAATTGTGATTCGTTCATCCTGGGCCATTTTCCACAAGGCATCAGGGCCGGGGTGAAAAGGATTGCCGTCATAAAGGACAAGGGTGGCTCCCACACTTAATGAGCAGGTAAGCCAGTTCCACATCATCCAGCCGCAGGTGGTAAAGTAAAAAATAGTGTCGTCCTGTTTTAAATCAGTATGCAGAACCAATTCTTTTTTCTGGTGTAAAAGAACTCCGCCCACACTCTGTACCATGCATTTGGGAAGGCCCGTGGTTCCGGAAGAATACATGATATAAAGGGGGTCATCAAAATCCATCTGCAAAAAATCAATTTCTTTTGCCTTGGGATCTTTAAAATCTTCATACAATACAGAATTGGGAAGGCTGCTGATATCAGGTTCTGCAGAAACATAGGGAACCACTACAATTTTATTAATGGAAGGGATTTCCTTGACAATGCCGGCAATTCTTTCAATGCTGTCCATGGGCTTGCCCTTGAAAAAATATCCGTCTGCAGTAAACAATACTTTGGGCTGGGTTTGCCCGAACCTGTCCAGAACCCCTTTGATGCCAAAGTCAGGTGAGCAGGAAGACCAGACCGCGCCAAGGCTTGCAGCAGCAAGCATGGCAATGATACTTTCAGGCATATTGGGAACAAACCCGACGACCCGGTCGCCTTTCTTTATGCCCAGTTTTTTTAATGAGGCTGCCGTCTTTGCCACTTCATCATAGAGCTGGTTATATGTAAGCGTTCTTCTCACAGAATCTTCACCCTTGAACACAATTGCCAGACGGTCATTTCTGAATCGCAAAAGGTTTTCGGCAAAATTAAGTCTGGAATTGACAAAGAATTTTGCCCCGGGCATTTTGGCTGGATCATCAATGGCCTTGTCAAAGGTCTGGGAGGCCTTGATATCAATAAATTCCCAGGCAAGGGTCCAGAAATCCTCAAGATTGTCCACGGACCATTCCCACAAATCAGGATATTCTTTAAAGTCCTTGCTGTATTTTTCATTTACAAGGTTCATGAAACCATACATATTGGTGCTTTTGATCCTCTTTTCAGAGGGCTGCCACAAACATTTTGACATGGGTATTTTCTCCTTATTCATATAAAACAGCAAGTATGGTGGCTTTATTGGTTTTTGCAGTAATAAAATGGGGAGTGGTGGACAAATAGTAGGCACTGTCGCTCGGTTCAAGATCATAGGTGTCTTTTCCAATGGTCAGGTTGACAACACCATCAAGAACAAATATAAATTCTTCCCCATTATGGATGGATATTTCCTTGTCATCCATTTTTTCCAATTGTACGATGAGAGCTTCCATGTGACGGCCCTGGACTTCAGGGGCCAGGCTCATGTATGAGTAAGCATTCTGGCTGCCCGTTTTTGAAGTGGAACGGGAAATCTGCTTTCTTTCGTTTTTCCGTGTAATGGAATACAGTCGGTTCCCCTTGCCTGAGACAAGATGCCCCACGGCAGCATCCAATGCCTTGGATAGTTTCATCACTGTTCCCAGCTGGGGTTTTTCCTGGCCTTCTTCAATGGCTTTAAGCCTGGAAATTTCAAATCCTGTTAAATCGGAAAGCGCTTCAATGGAAATGCCTCTTTCTTCTCTTAATCTTTTGATGCGTTTTCCCACTTCATCTACATCACCTTTTTCACCATTTTTAATATTTCCCGTGAGATCTTCAAAATAATCCAGATTGATATGAGGTGTTTTATCCTTTTTTTCCATAGCATCTCCTTGTCATCATTATTTGGGAAAATTTTGATCCGGGGTTTCTCCCAGTTTTTCCTTAAGTTTTGCAAGTCCTGGCCGGGCATACTCCATATGACCTTCTTTAAGGGTTCTGCCGTTGATAATGGCCTCGCTGCGTAATTTTGTACCAACGGTTTTTTCCAGCTGTTTTCCAAGCCACAGGATTCTGTCAACATCATATCCATGTTCTATACCCATTTCATCAATCTGCACAAGGGTATCTTCAAGGCAAACCAGTCCCACATATCTTGCATCATCATAATAATAATCCCCTGTGCCTTTGATGGGCCTGTCATCCAGGAAATTAGCGGGCTGTCCGCCAAGGCCGCCAAGGGTGGCTTCAAAATGGCAGATGCCTGCCTGAAGTGCAGCAAGAACAGATGCTGAGGCCACTCTTTTTGTTTCGTGGAAATGGGCAATGTGAAGGCTTGTATCCGGTATTTCATCAAGGATCATGGAAAAATATCTATACACATCTGCTGCTGACGCACTTCCGTCGTGGTCTGCATGCTCAATATCGCTGGCCCCGATGGAAAGCCAGTATTTGGTAAATTCAACGGCATCCTTTAACTGGGTGGCTCCGCCAATGGGGCTTCCCCAGATAGTGCTCACAGTACCGCACATTTTAATGCCGGCATCTGTACACTTTTTAATACATGTTTCAGCTTCTTTAAAATAATTTGGAAGAGTTGTGCCTGAATTGGCAAAATGGTGCTGCTCTTCCGTGGAAACCATCATCAAAACCCGGTCAGGTCCAACCCCTCTTTTTTTCAGCTCAATGGCCCGGTCAACAGCCTGCTCCCGGATGGTGATGGCCGTCAACACCACATCGTCCATGTTAATGCCTTTTCTGGCTGCCCTTCCCACAAAATCAGTACTTCTAAGATGGGCTAAAAGTTTTTCAGCATCACTGAACTGGGGCATGCTCCTGGGGTTCCCGAGATTGGTGACCTCAATGTTGCGGCATCCTGCAAAAATCAATTCTTCCAGATAGGTTATTTTGGCAGGGGTTGAAATAAATTTTTCAAGATGCTGGAATCCATCCCGGACGGTGATATCTCCAATGGTTACTTTTCTGGGCATTCTTGGGAAAATTTTCCAATAATCATATTCTGTCATTTCTTTTCTCCTTAAATTATATGTTTAAAATCTAAAATTACCAAAACTTGGTTCTCCAATGGGTTTGACAAGGCTGACTTCAAAGGCCATGGCAAGCCAGTCCCGGATTTCTGAAAATTTGATGACCCGGTCGTTTAAAAGTCTTGAAGCGCAGAAAAAGGGATGGGCTTCACCATCATACTTGTCAATCATTTTCTGCTGGAATTCATTTATTTCTTCCGGGGTCATGGGGTTGTCCATGGCTTTTCTTTTTGCCTGCTCAATGCTTAACAATACCCCGCCTGCGCTTTTGCCGCTCATAACCCCGGTTCTGGCCCGCATGGTTGAAAATAAAAAGTTGGGCCTGTATCCACGGCCGCACATACCGTAATTGGCTGCCCCGTTATCCGGTCCTATAACAAGCTGTATCCTTGGCACCTGGGCACAGGAGACTGCACGGACCATATCTGCACCATATTTTCCAATACCGGCATGTTCAGAATCAGAACCGATCATATAACCGGGTGAACTCTGGATAAAGAGCAGCGGTGTTTTTTCATAGGAACATCTGACCACCCATTCCGTTACCTTTTGGGCTGCTTCATGAAAGATAATGCCTGCAGCATTGGAACAGATAACCCCGATGGGAAATCCCTTGATCCTGATTTTTCCCGTCAGGATGTTGGACCCCCGGCCAGGAGCAAAATTTTTCTTGTGTTCAATAAATTCAGATTCATCTGCAATTGCGCCAATAATTTTTCTGCCGTCAATGCCTTTGTGGGGGGATATGGGCATGACGTCATATATGGTTTCCAGAGGGATTATGGGCTCTTTGGCCTCATAGGTGTGACCATGGATTTTCTGGGGCCGGGTCAAAGAAAGAAGCTGCCGTGCTCTTTTAATGGCATCGGTCTGGTCAGTGCACAGATGATCCGCTCCGCCGGAAATCTGGGTATGAACCTTTGCTCCTCCAAGATTTTCAGCTGATATCTCTTCTCCCGTGGCCATTTTCACAAGGGGAGGACCGCCTAAGAATGAAAAAGACTGCTTGTCAATCATGATGGATTCACAGGCCATGAAAACAATATAAGCGCCTCCTGCAGTATTGCCTCCTGTACTGATGGTTACCTGGCGAAGTCCCATGGCAGACATTCTTGCCATATTATAAAAGATAGACCCAAAATGCTGGTCATCAGGGAAGACATCGGCCTGCATGGGAAGGAAAACACCTCCTGAATCAGCGATATAAAGACAGTTGAGCCCGTTTTTTTCAGCAATGGCCTGGGCTCTCATGTGTTTTTTAAGGGTGATGGGAAAATATGTGCCTGCCTTGACGCGGCTGTCATTGGCCATGATCATGGTCCAGTTGCCATGGACTTTTCCAATGCCCGTGACAATTCCTGCACAATGCACATCTTTTACCCCAGGATATCCCATGCCAAACCCCGCTAAAGTGGAGAGTTCAAAAAATTGGGTGTCAGGATCAATCAGGTCTGCTATCAATTCTCTTACAGGCCGTTTGCCTCTTTTGGCAAGGGTGTCTATGGCTTTCTGGCCGCCGGAACAAATCGCCTCCTGTTGACGGTCTTCCAGTTCTTTTTCTTCAGATTTCCAAAAAGTTTTATTTTCTGTCATGCTTTTTTTATCTTCCTTTGTAAACGGGTTTTCTCTTTTCTCTAAATGCAGTCAGGCCTTCAATTCTGTCTTGTGTGGGTATGGTCACCCTATAGGCATTGGATTCTATGGCAAGCCCTGTGGCAAGATCGGTTTCAATTCCTTTATCTATGGCATATTTTGCCATCTCAACGGCAATGGGCCCGGTCTGGGCAATCATGTCCGCCATTTCCATACATGCATCCAAAAGGGTTTCAGATGTTGTTACTCGATTCACAAGACCGATATCAAGGGCTTCTTTTGCATCCACTCTGCGTCCTGTAAAAATCAATTCCTTTGCCTTTGCCACCCCGATGATTCTTGGCAGGCGCTGGGTTCCGCCCCCTCCCGGGATGATGGCAAGTCTTGCTTCCGTCAATCCCATGCTGGCGTTTTCCGAGGCAATGCGGATATCTGATGCCAGCGCCACCTCAGTACCACCGCCAAGGGCGATTCCATTCACGGCACAAATCACGGGGATGGGAAGGTTTTGAATTGAGGTCAGAAGATTTCTGATGGTGATAATAAATCGTTTGACCTCATCCGGGGTTAAGCCTGCCCTTTCCTTTAAATCAGCGCCGGCACAAAATGATTTTTCTCCTGCACCAGTGATGATCAAGGTTCTGATATCCGTTCTGTATTGAAGGGCATCAATTTCATTTTTAATGGCATATAAGAGGTCAAAATTCAGACTATTCATAACCTTTGGCCGGTTCATGGTCAGAATGACGGTCTTGTTTTTTTCTTTTTTCAGCAATAAAGGGTCACTGTCGCTGCTTACGGGGCTGTCGTCGTTTTTATGGTTTGTGCTCATGGTTTTCTCCTGGGGATTTTCCCCTTTGTATCAGCAGCCAATATGTCTTGAAATTACAATGCGCTGAACTTCCGAGGTTCCTTCACCTATTTCCAAAAGTTTCTGATCCCTGTAAAATCTTTCCACATTGTATTCTTTCATGAGGCCATATCCGCCATGGATCTGGATGGCATGATCCGCCACCCTGGACATGACTTCAGAGCAATAGAGTTTGCCCATGGCAGCCTCTTTTTCAAAGGGCCGTTTATTGCTTTTCAGCCAGCAGGCTTTGTATAACAGATTTCTGGCGCACTCTATTTCCATGGCACTATCGGCCAGCTTAAATGCTATGGCCTGGAATTTTGAAATAGGCTGCCCAAACTGCTTTCTTTCTTTTGCATATTTCAAGGCAAGATCATAGGCTCCCTGGGCTCCGCCAAGTCCCATGGCACCAATGGAAAGCCTTCCCCCGTCAAGGGTTGCCAGCATTTGATGGAACCCGTCGCCTTTTTTCCCCAGGATATTTTCTTTGGGGACTCTGACGTCATCAAAATAGAGTTCTGCCGTGTTGGAGGATCGCCACATCATTTTTTTGTGCATGGGCACAGCTTTAAATCCCTTTGTGCCTGCTTCAACAAGGATACAGGAATATTCTGGTTTGCCATTGTCTCTTGTGCCCGTGATGGCCTGGACCGTTACGCCCATGGTCAATTCACAGGCAGCATTAGTGATGAATATTTTTGAGCCGTTAATGACCCATTCATCTTTCTCCAGAACAGCCGTTGTTTTGCTGCCGCCTGCATCAGATCCGGCCGTGGGTTCTGTGAGTCCAAATCCCCAAAGGCCTTCACCTGAACAAAGTCTGGGCAGGTATTTTTGTTTTTGATCTTCTGTACCAAAATAGTAGATCGGGCCTATGCCAAGGGAATTTCCTGCTGCAATGGTGGCAGCCTGGGATCCGTCAATCCTGGCAATTTCTTCAACGCCGATAATGTATGAAATATAATCCATTTCCTGGCCGCCATATTTTTCTGAAACAAACATGCCGAAAAGACCTATTTCTCCCATTTTTTTTGTTAGCGCTGCAGAAAATTCTTCTTTTTCATCAAGATCTCCTGCAATGGGTGCGATCTCTTTTTGTGCAAATTTTCTGACTTCCTTACGGATCATTTCCTGTTCTTTGGTAAGGTCAAAATCCACCCCGCACCTCCTTATGTATTATACGTTATTTTGTTTTTGCTTATGGTTTTTTAACACTAAAAGTACTCGACAATTTAAAAAACTGATCGAGCGCTCAGTCTATATTTAAGATACTATATTTAAAGAGATTATTTTGTCAAATGCTTTTTTGATTGATTGTCAAAATTTCATTGATTATTCGGAATATTACTCCTGATTTTCATGGTAGAGCCATATGTGTTTTTAAATTTTGAAAGAATATTTTCTTGACAAGCTATTGAATAAATGTAAAAAAAACTATGACTGAGCGCTCGTTCAAATTTTATTAACAGCAATCTTATTACAGGGAAGGGAGCGATCATTTGGGAAAAATTATAAAATCCAAAATGCTGATATCTGATGCAGAAGTCCCGACACAAATAAAGAATCCTGAACTGGTTCGGGAAAGAAGGCGCCAGATTATCGATTCTACTGTAAAGCTTTTTATTGAACACGGATATCACAAGACCACAACAAGGATGATTGCAAAGGCTTCCAATTTTTCCATTGGTTCGTTATACGAATATGTCAGTTCTAAAGAGGATCTCTTATATCTGGTATGCAAAACCATTCATGAGGAAGTCCAGGATGCCGTTGAAAAAGCCTTGTTAAATACAGACAAAGATAAAGAAAGAATTGCCCAGGTTATTCGTCAATATTTTTATGTATGCGATCGGATGGCAGATCATATTCTTCTCATGTATCAGGTCACACAATTTTTGCCGGAAAAATGGAAAAATGATGTTCTTTTGAATGAGTTGAATATCACAGATATTTTTATCAATGCTTTGTCTTCTTTGTCCGGGAAAAACAGTTTTCCTTTGCTGGATGGTAAAATATTGAATCTGGTGGGTCACAATATTTCAATTCTGGGTCAGATGTGGGCCTTTCGAAGGTGGCATGTTCAAAAAAAATTTACCATTGAGGAATATATTAAAATTCAAACCGATTTTATCCTTGGACTCATATTTTAATAAAACGGGATCAATAAAAAAGGATCAATGATGAGTATGGAAATCCAAAGTTATACCCCCAGGCATTCTATTAAGGTTGTTACTGCAACATCGCTTTTTGACGGTCATGATGCTGCCATAAATATAATGAGAAGAATTTTGCAGGATACGGGCGCGGAAGTGATCCATATCGGCCATAACAGGTCTGCGCATGAAGTCGTGGATGCTGCCATTGAAGAGGATGCCCAGGGCATTGCAGTATCCAGCTACCAGGGCGGGCATCTTGAATATTTTAAATATATGGTGGATCTTTTAAAAGAAAAAGGAGCTCCCCATATTAAGATTTTTGGCGGAGGAGGAGGGGTTATCATTCCTCTGGAAATGGATGAACTGCATGCCTATGGTGTGACAAGAATCTATTCTCCTGAAGATGGTTCAAAAATGGGGCTTCAGGGCATGATCAATGATATGATGGTTGCCATGGATGTGCCTTGTGTTGATTATGAGGCACTTGATTATGAAAATTTGACTATTGCTAATAAATATGTGACAGCAAATTTTATTTCTGCGGTCCAGGAAGCCAAAGCCAATGACAGGGAAGCCTTTGACAAAATTATTTTAAATATTAATAAGCTTGCAGATAAAAAAGATATTCCGGTTATCGGACTAACGGGAACGGGTGGGGCTGGAAAGTCCTCTTTAACAGATGAATTGATTATCAGGATTTTAAGGGATCTTACAGAGGTCAATATTGCCATTATCTCCTGTGATCCCTCCAGACGGAAAACCGGCGGTGCCCTTTTAGGGGACAGGATCAGGATGAATTCCATAGAAACAGGCCGGGTTTATATGCGGTCCATGGCCACAAGACGGTCCCAGACAGAGCTTCCCGAGGCCCTGCCTGATGCCATCGCCGTGGTCAAGGCAGCAGGTTATGATATGGTGATTGTTGAAACCGCGGGTATCGGCCAGGGAGATTCAAGGGTGGTTGATCTTGTGGATATGTCCGTATATGTCATGACGGCAGAATTTGGCGCCCCTTCCCAGCTGGAAAAAATAGACATGCTGGATTACGCTGATATTGTCGTGGTGAACAAGTATGAGAAAAAAGGCAGCGAAGATGCCATAAGGGATGTCAGAAAACAGGTTCAGAGAAATCGTAAGGCCTGGGATATCGACCCAAAGAGCCTGCCCGTATACGGAACCATTGCCTCAAAATTTAATGATGACGGGATAACAGCTTTTTATCATGGTCTTTTAGACCTTATTTTTGAAAAGAAAAATATTAAATTTGAATCTACTATTGCCCGGACAGGCATAAAAGAATCTTCTTCAAAAACCATTATTATTCCGGGAGAAAAAACCCGATACCTTGCTGAGATTGCCGATTCAGTAAGACAATACCATATAACCACAAAAGATCAGGCAAAAGCCATAAGAAACCGATGGCATTTGATTGAGGCTTTAAAAACCATGGAAGACAAAGGGATTGACCAATTGCCCGAAGCCCTGGAGAAATTCAGGCAGGCTGTTGTTGATGCAAAGTCCCTTGTTGAGGATGAGACAGATAAGACCATCAATGAATTCAATACCTGCAAAAATATGTTTGAAAAGGATGAACTGGTGTATTACGTGCGGGATAAGGAATTTAAACTCCCCTTATACAGCGAATCATTGTCCCATTCCAGAATTCCTAAAATTTCCCTGCCACAATTCATAGATCCGGGAGAGCAGTATACATGGATGAGAAAAGAAAATTTTGCGGGAAATTTCCCCTATACTGCAGGGGTTTTCCCTTTAAAAAGGGCTGATGAAGATCCCACCCGCATGTTTGCCGGAGAGGGTGGTCCCAGTGATACCAACAGGCGGTTCAAACTTTTGTCCCAAAGCTATCCTGGCAAACGACTTTCCACGGCCTTTGATTCAGTTACCCTTTACGGATTTGACCCGGACACCCGGCCGGATATTTATGGCAAAATCGGAACCTCGGGTGTGAGCATCTGTACTCTGGATGATGTCAAAACCCTTTATGACGGGTTTGATCTGTGTGCTCCCAATACTTCAGTATCCATGACCATTAATGGTCCGGCCCCCATGATGCTGGCCATGTTTATGAACACGGCCATTGACCAGCAGATGGAAAAATTTAAAGAGGAAAAAAGCCGGGAACCATCCGAAGATGAGGCAGCAACAATTCGACAATTTGCCCTGTCCAATGTAAGGGGAACGGTCCAGGCTGATATTTTAAAGGAAGACCAGGGACAGAATACCTGTATTTTTTCCATTGAGTTTGCCCTGAAAATGATGGGGGATATCCAGCAGTACTTTATAGATCATCAGGTCAAAAATTTTTATTCTGTTTCCATTTCAGGATATCATATTGCAGAAGCCGGTGCCAATCCAATCACCCAGCTTGCCTTAACCCTGGCAAACGGGTTTACCTATGTGGAGTATTATCTTTCCCGGGGTATGGATATCAATAGTTTTGCCCCCTCTCTTTCCTTTTTCTTTTCCAATGGTATGGATCCTGAATATACAGTGATAGGAAGAGTGGCCAGACGGATCTGGGCAGTGGCCATGAAATATAAATACAAGGGAAATGAAAAATCTCAGAAACTTAAATACCATATCCAGACTTCGGGCAGATCCCTGCACAGCCAGGATATCCAGTTCAATGATATCAGAACAACCCTCCAGGGATTGTGCGCTATTTATGATAATTGTAACAGCCTTCATACAAATGCCTTTGATGAAGCCATAACAACCCCTTCTGCAGAATCCGTGCGGCGGGCTCTGGCCATCCAGTTGATTGTCAACAGGGAATGGGGACTGGCCAGGAATGAAAATCCTTTGCAGGGCAGTTTTATTGTGGATGAACTCACTGATCTTGTGGAGGAAGCTGTCCTTATTGAATTTGAAAGAATCACGGAAAGGGGCGGTGTGCTGGGAGCCATGGAAACCGGTTACCAGAGAGGCAAGATCCAGGATGAGTCTATCTATTATGAATATCTGAAACATTCAGGCATATATCCCATTATCGGTGTGAATACCTTTGAAGACCCTGATGCAGATTACGCGGAAATGGCAAACCATCTGGAGCTTGCAAGGGCAACAGATGAACAGAAAGATGCCCAGCTTGAAAGATTGAAGGGTTTTAAAGATAGACATGGGGACAATTCCAGTGTGGAAATTGAAAAATTAAAGCAGGCAGCATTAAATAATGAAAATATGTTTGAAAGATTAATGGAGACGGTCAAGGTTTGCAGTCTGGGAACCATTACTCATGCTTTGTATGAGGTAGGTGGAAAATACAGACGGAATATGTAAAGAATTACAAGAAAGATTGTTTTAGGTTTTAAGTTTTAGGATTTAAGGTTTAGGTTTAAACTTAAAACGTAAATCCTAAAACGTAAATCAGTGCCTGAACAAGGTTTTCGTTCAGGCACAAGCTAAACAGATAAGGAGATATTTATGAATAAGGCAGTAATCGTCAGTGCCACACGCACTCCCTTGGGCAGTTTTGGCGGAACCTTAAGCAAAATCGGTGCAACAGATCTTGGGGCCCATGTGATAAGAGAGGCCATTACAAGGGCGGGCATTGATGATAATCAAATTAATGAGTGTATCATGGGCATGGTCCTGCCCTGTGGATATGGTCAGAATCCGGGAAAACTTGCTGCAGTTAAGGCAGGGCTCCCCTGGGAAGTTGAATCCATTACAATAAATAAAGTCTGTGGTTCCTCGTTAAAAGCAGTGATGCTGGCTGCCCAGGCCATCCAGTGCGGGGATGCCGAGGTGGTGGTTGCAGGCGGCATGGAAAATATGAGCATGGCACCATATTATATGGACAAGGCCCGCTTTGGGTTTCGCATGGGACCTGGAAAAATTGAAGACCATATGGTCCATGACGGACTCTGGGATGTGATCAATGATTTTCACATGGGCATGTCCAATGAACTTTCTTCTGAAAAATGGGATATATCAAGACAGGTTCAGGACGAGTTTGCTGCCCAGTCTTATAAAAGAGCCAATGCATCTGTTGCCCAGGGCCGGTTTAAAGATGAAATCGTGCCTGTGGAAATCCCCCAGAGAAAAGGTGATCCCGTAATTTTTGATACAGATGAATGCTGCAAAGAGACAAAACTTGAATTTCTTTCAAAGATGAAACCCGCCTTTAAAAAAGATGGTGTGGGAACTGCCGGGAACGCGTCCATTATCAGTGATGGTGCATCAGCTTTAGTTATCATGAGTGAAAAAAAAGCAAAGGAACTGGGGTGCAGGATCATGGCCACCATCGGTTCACAGGGTTCTTATGGCATTGATATGAAATATGTGTTGATGGCTCCCATTTATGCCATACCCAAAGTGCTCAAAAAGCAGGGTCTTTCAATTTCAGATGTTGATCTGTTTGAAATCAATGAGGCTTTTTCAGGTAGTTCAGCCGGAATTAACAAGGTGCTGGATTTAGATCCTGAACGAGTAAATGTCAACGGGGGCAGCGTTGCCCTGGGTCATCCCATCGGTGCAAGTGGGGCAAGGGTTTTGACCACATTATTATATGAAATGGAGAAACGGGATGTAAATACGGGCCTTGCCTCTCTTTGCCTGGGTGGCGGAGAAGCTGTTGCCCTTGTAGTCAACAGATGATTTAAAAAACAATTGTTTACCATGAAGAACATGAAGATAATGAAGAAAAAATTTACTAAATTAACTTCATGTCCTTCATGCTCTTCATGGTGAAAATAAATAATATTAAGGAGGAATAATGGAAGTCAAAAGATTTGGTGTTATTGGATCCGGCCAGATGGGAAACGGAATTGCACAGGTTGTTGCAGCCAGCGGCCTTGAAGTTGTGATGAGTGATATTAAACAAGAGTTTTGTGACAAAGGCATTGCCACCATTTCAAAAAACCTTGACAGAATGGTTAAAAAAGAAAAAATATCTGAGGATACAAAAAAGGAAATCCTTGGCAGAATTACTACTACCACTGATTTAAAAGATATGGCATCTGTGGATTTTGTGGTTGAAGCTGCAGTGGAAAGAGAAGATTTAAAATTTAAAATTTTTGAAGATTTAGATAAAATATGCCCGCCCCAGGTTATATTGTCCACCAACACCTCTTCCATTCCCATTGGCAGAATTGCCGCCAGAACATCCAGGCCGGATAAAGTTATCGGCATGCATTTTATGAATCCTGTTCCTGTTATGAAACTTGTTGAAGTCATTAAAGGTCTTGCCACCTCGACGGAGACTTTTGATATTACATGGAAATTGTGTGAAGACTTTGGAAAAACTCCAGCACAAGCCAATGATTTCCCTGGCTTTATTGCCAACAGGATATTGATGCCCATGATCAATGAAGCAGTATTCTGCCTCTATCAGAGTGTGGGAAAACCCGAAGATATTGATACAGTGATGCGGCTGGGTGCCAACCATCCCATGGGTCCCCTTGCCCTGGCAGACCTGATAGGACTTGATACCTGCCTTGCCATTATGGAGACATTGTATGATGGGTTTAAAGATTCCAAATACAGAGCCTGCCCGCTTTTGAGAAAATATGTTGAAGCCGGCTGGCTGGGAAGAAAAACGGGTAAGGGGTTCTATGATTACAAATAATGATGATGAAACAAATGTAGTATGGCAGAACCACACCTGAAGCGGAGCAGCAATCATGGATTGTCGGGTTACAAAAAAGACTTGGCAAACATCTTGCTGATGGTCTCTGAGGGTATTAACTGATAAGGTTATTGAGCTTGATTATATTGATCCCGTTTCTCACGAAACTATTCGGCCGTTCATTCGATCCCAGATTTCCCGTGGTATGCATATTTCCTTTAATCAGTTATGGGGATAACTGATTACGTTAATACCACGGGTAGATCCTTCAGGCATAGCCTTCTGACGATTACCACGCCCACAATATCGGCTCAGGCTAATCGAGAAAGGTCACCTAACGAATACCCGTCCAAAAGATGCTCCATCTTTTTTTCAAACATTTTCCAAAAAATGAGTGAAAAACAAAATTTTTCGCGATGACAATGTTCTTTTTCTCCGCTGTTCACGCAGCCGGCTATTTGGACAGGGCCTTCTAAGGCGCGGAAAATATCTCCAACGCTCAACCGGTCTGGTTCATCGGAGAGCATATAGCCGAGGCCGAAAGGGCCGTCTTCAATTTTGATTAGCCCGTTATTATACAACAGGAAAAGCAGTTGTTCCAGAACCTGCAAAGGTATGCTTTGGTGCTGGGAGATTTGCTTGGCCGCAATAGGCCCCTCTCCATAATTGCAGGCCAACTCGTAAGCCGCGCGCAGGCCGTAATTTCCCTTTGATGATATTCTCAAAACGGGTCTCCCTTTTATATAATATTCAAATTATAAATAGCATGATCTTGAGACAAAAGAAAAGCCCAGTGTCCGGTATTTTTTGAAAAGTGTCCTGAAAAATTTAAGGCCCCATTGTTCCGGCTGGCAATTCTGAAAAATGGGTGAGTTTTCGTTCAAACACTAATTAGAATGCACACGACTCCAACAGTTTTGACACCCTAAAAAGGAAGAATCTCCCCTGCGATCTGCTCCGCCCTCACGGTTCTGGCGCACTCGGGGCACAAATTTCTTTCTATATCTGCTCCGACGGCACCATCTGCCCGCGCTTTGACAAGCTCCAGATAGGCTTTGGGGGCAAAAGGGGTTCCACAGCGTTCACATGGCTCCAGGTCAAATTCGGCCACCAGGGTCCCGCAGAAGGAAATTTTTCGTTTCCCCGCGTCGTCGTTCACAACGATGTTGCCGTGAGGGCAGGCAGCGGAACAGCTTCCGCACCCGATGCATTTTTCCCCGGTCCCGACAAAATCAAAAAAGGCGAGCCTGTCCTTACGGGTCTCGCTGAGTGTAAGAGCCGTTATACCCATTTCGCTACAGACGAACATGCAGAGTCCGTCACCGCGGCACCGGTCGCATCGGAGACACCGTTTGGCCTCATTGGCGGCCATTTCATCGGTTAATCCCCTCTCCACCTGTCGAAAATTCCGGATTCTCTCGTCCACCGGAAGAATGAACGGATGGGAACGCTTCAACTGCCCTTTTTCTGCGGCCGACACGCTTAAAAACCCAACACTGCCTCTCGATTCTGGACTTAATATCGGGTTCGGGATCACTTTTTTTTGCAGGTAGCAGTCGATGCCCACGGACGCCCGCCTGCCAGCTGCAACGGCATCAACAACGATCCGTGGACCGTAGACCACGTCACCGCCGGCAAAGACGCCGGGAAGGTTGGTTTCCCCGGTGACCCTATCGGCCTGGATGCCGTTGCCCCGTCCCAGTTCAATATGTTCCGCCGCTGCAAAGGCGGTGTCCGCCCCTTGGCCGATGGCCAGGATAATGTTGTCTGCTTCCAGTGTGGTCAACTTTGATTCATCATATCTCGGATTAAAGCACCGGGCTTGGTCGAACACCGCTTCGCAATATTTGAATTCCGCTGCTGTAAACCTGCCCTCCACACCGAGGATGCGACTGGGACCCAGGCTGTTGTGTATGGTGATGCCCTCCTCTTCCGCGTCCACGATCTCATGCTCCCAGGCCGGCATTTCATCACGCTTCTCCAGGCAGATCAGTTGGACGTCCTCCCCGCCCATTCGCCTTGCTGTTCGGGCTACGTCAATGGCCACATTGCCTCCGCCCACGACAATAACCTTCTTGCCCAAACCCATGTTGTCGCCCAGAGCGCTGGCCCTGAGAAAATCGACCCCGCCCAGGACACCTTCGAGATCTTCCCCTTCAAAACCAAGTGCGCGGCTGAGGTTTAAGCCCACGGCAAAATAAAAAGCGCCGAACCCTTCCGATCTGAGACTTTCCAGGGAGATGTCTTCGCCGAAACAGATGTGGGTTCGAATCTCGACACCCAGGCGCTTGATGTTCTCGATTTCAGTGTCCAGAATGTCTTTCGGAAGACGGTATGCGGGTATGCCGAATCTGAGCATGCCACCGGCAAGGGGGAGTCTTTCGAAAATGGTCACCCCATACCCCTTCATTGCCAAAAAATAAGCCGCACTGAGGCCGGAGGGACCGCTGCCGATAACGGCTACCTTTTCGGGTCTTTTTTCCGCCACGGGTCGGTTCCGGTATCCTTGGCCGTCAGCCGTGATCTTGGCCGCATAGGCCTTCATGAGTTGAATGCTGACCGGCTCGTCCCGCTCACCCCTGAGGCAGGCATCTTCACAGGGGTGGGGGCATATCAGGCCGCAGGTCCAGGGGAAGGGACTGTCCTGTAGGATCACTTCCGTGGCCTCGTCATATCGGCCCTGGCCGATCAGGGCGATGACGGTGGGGATATCGATATAGGCCGGGCAGGCCGACTGACAGGGTGCCGGCTGATGGGCAAAGCAAACACCAGCGCTGCAGTGCTTATTGACCACGTGATCCAAAAGCTGTTTTTCATTTTCTTTGAGTAACTCAAGCAGGGGCAGCAGACCGATCGGCTCAACAGCCCTTCCTCTTAGACTACTTGCAAGGGTTTTGAGGGTGGGCAGATGGTCAAGCAGCCCCTTGCCCTCTTTGATTTCCACAAGCAGTCTTTTGATCCGGTTTAATGTTTGGCGGGTGTCTTCATCATATCGATCCGACCCCGCCGGTATGAGCGTGAGCGTTTTATGGATAATGCAGTCAATTTGCTTGACGCAGTCCTTGTTTAACATTTCAGGTTCTCTCCCTATTCTATGCCTCTGGTTGATTGCCTAAACTGATGCAACGGCCCTGGCGTATCGTTCCCGTCGGTTGTCCGGCACTTCGTTGGCCTCATCGAACTTGAGGCATTGAGACGTGCAGATCGTGACACAGGCCGGTTTGAGACCTTGATCCAGCCGGTCCTTGCAGTAGTCGCACTTGACCACTTTTTTAGTTTCAGCATCCCACTGGGGCGCTCCCCACGGACAGGCCGACATGCAGCTTTTGCAACCAACGCACAGGGCCGGGTTCACAAAGACGATGCCGTCTTCTGGTCGTTTCTGCATGGCCCCGGTCGGGCAGGCCCCTACACACCAGGGCTTTTCACAATGAAAACAGGGCATGAATATAAAAGCACCTCTGGGCATGCCGTCGACCATCTTCGGCTCAATGGGGACGACCAGGCACGGTTTGGGCCCGACCGGCAACGATTTATTGCTTTTGCAGACCACCTGGCAAGACTGACAGCCGATGCAATTCTTTGTGTCTTGGAACAGAAAATACTGGCTCATTGGATTTGCCTCCGTGTTCGAGAATGTTCTTCCATACCGGGTTTTACGGTAACAAAGGTATGATGCAATGCCGGACTGCCGCCGACCCGGTCGGTCACGTTCTCCAGCAAGAGGCCGTCCGCAACCCCTCTGTGGTAAGACCGGCTTGCCATCTTGGCCTCGTGTCCGAAACCATGGAGCATGAAAACCGCCTCCGGATGGATCAAATCTGTGACATAAGCCCTGATCCGGCCCGATCCCCGCTTCGACGTAACCTCGACCGGGTCCCCGTTTTTGATTCCCGCAACCGATGCCCGTGCCGTGTTGATCCAGAGCACGTTTTCAGGCATCAGCTCGTTGAGATACGGGTTGTTCTGGGTGGCGACATGGGTATGCAGTGCGCAGCGCCCGACGGTCAAGCGGAACTGCTCCTCCGGGGGCGACGGCATGGGTTCGTAGGTGGGGAAAGACGCGAACCCGGCCCCCTCCAGCATGGAGGAAACAAATTCGATCCGGCCCGACGGCGTCTTGAACTTGATGCCTTCTTCCCGGTCCCAGACAATCGCCTTGTCCGTGTAGCTCACAAAGCCTTTTTCATTAAAATCTTCCATTGTAAACCCGGTGCCTTCCAGCTGCCACCGCACCAGATCTTCCATGGTTTTGTATGGAAAAAAATGTCCCACCCCGAACCGCTCGGCGAGCTGTTTGATGATCACCGGAAATTCCCGTCCGTCGAAGCGCTGAGCAACTGCCTGCCGGGAGAGAAACATCTGGGGCTTGACCCCGTTGGCCTGCTGGATCGCATCGGTCCGTTCCAGATAGATGGGCTCCGGCAGAATAACATCCGAATACCAGGCGGTATCGCCGTAGTTGATGTCGCAGGTGACAATGAGTTCCAGCTGGTCAAAGGCTTTTTTTGTTTCGGCCGAGTCCGGTATAGACATGAGGGGATCGAACCGATGCAGCAGAAGCGCCTTGATCGGGTAGGGGTCCTGATTTAAAATGGCATACGGCAGCATCTGGGCAACGCCGAACTTGACATCGGGCAAGGGAAATTCCGGGGTCCCCACCTTGTCGAAACGCATCTGGTCGACAACGGGCAGCGTCTGGTCGGTCAGCTTTTTTGCAGGCTTTGCCCCCACTTCACCCGGCCCCTTTTTAAACAGGTAACCGCCGGGTGTTTCAATGCTGCCCATCAGCGCGTTCAATATCCCGATGGACCGACGCATGTATGTTTCGGTTTCGTAATGGGCGGCCCGATGGCCGAAATGAAACACCACTGCTGGTCGGTCCTGGCTGATTTCACGGGCCAGTTCCCGTATTTTGTTGGCAGCGATTCCGGTCTCATCCGCTGCCCATTCCGGCGTATACGGCTGGATAAAGGCTTCGAGTTCCGAAAACCCTTTGACCCAACGCTCCACATAGTCCGCATCATAGCGTTTTTCTTTGATGATGACGTGGATCAGCGCGTAATTGAGCGCCAGGTCCGTCCCGGGCCGGATCATCATATACTGATGCGCCTTGGTGGCCGTTACCGTCACCCTGGGGTCGATGTAGGTGACCTTGGTCCCCCGCTCGATGGCAGCCAGGAGGTTCCGCGTCTCCTTGACCTTGATAGCCTCGAGTAGATTGTGGCCGTAAAGAACAATGTGACGGCAGTTGGCGTAATCCGGAGACAGGTCGGTCACCGTGCACCCGAACAGGGAGCTGGTAGCCGTGCGATTCGAGCCCCGGCAACATGCATCGTGGGTGAAATGGTTCGGAGAACCGATCGCCTGCATAAAGGTCTGACTGACGTGGGTGCTGACCTGCACACGTTCGCCCAGGGCGATGCTCTGAGCACCATATTTATTAATAAGCGCTTTCAACTTGTCGGTAATGTAATCCAGCGCCTCATCCCAACTCGCCTTGCGCCACTGCCCGGAACCGCGAGCGCCGGTGCGGATCATGGGCTGCTGAACACGTTGGTCATCATTGAGCAGGGCAATCCCCGCAACCCCTCTGGGGCAGAGGCTGCCGGCCATGCCAGGCACATGGGGGTTGCTCTCCAGGAATTTGACCCTATCCTCTTCAACGGTAACCTTTATCGGGCAGCGATTAGAACACATGAAACATAAACTGAAAATTTCTTTATTCATGATTTATTGCCTTTTTATAGAAATATAGCATATTATTTTTAAGAGAATACAATTAGGCTAATCATGGCCGTTAAAAGCCATCCAATCGACAAATAGCTCCTGAAAGTCAGGGTGAGTTGTCAATTCGAGATAATGCATGTTAAGGGATAGAAAATCTGCATGCTTCCGCTCTTTACTGCTGATCAACGCCATAATAGACCCGGTTCCGGCAGCATTACCGACACCGAGGATACGATTTTGTTCCGGCTGGGGGAACAACCCAAGCTGCTGCGCGTTTTGTGGATCCAGGTAGTTGCCAAAGGCTCCGGCAAGAAGAACTTCACCCAATTTTGTAATCCCAAGTTCTTGCATCATGATTTCAACGCCTGCCCGTATGGCTCCTTTTGCAAGTTGTATTTCCGACACATCCTGGCTTGTCAATACCAGATCGTGGTCAAAGCCGCACTGATCCGCAAAAGCCACAACATATTCCAGGCCATCTGGACTGGACCGCAGATATGACCCCATCATTCGGGGATTAAAAGAGCCACCTGAAGTGATTACCCCCAGCGCGGCCAGTTGACTGATCAGAGACACCAGCCCTGATCCACAAAGCCCCAGGGGCTTGCCACCGCCAATAACAGTGAGTTTGCATGTCAGGGATTCAGAATCTACCTCCACAGCTTCGATGGCACCTGGCCCGGCGCGCATACCATAGACGATATGGCCGCCTTCAAAAGCCGGACCTGCAGCAGTTGAACAGCACACCATATAACCCGGCACCGCCAGTATCATCTCGCCATTGGTGCCGAGATCCAGAATAAGGGTCGGTTGGGTAACTTCGTCGGCATGAACCGCTAAAGCGACGGAGACGGTATCCGCCCCCACGAACCCGGCTTTTACTGGCAACCAGTAAAGGCGGGCTTCCTTTGCAAACGCAAGCCCTGTATCCCTTGCTTTTATATCTATCCCGTGTTTTGTGACCGGCATATAAGGTGCCTGAGACAGGAAAACAGGGTCAAATCCCAGAAAGATATGGTGCATTGCCGTATTGCCGACCATCACACAATCCATAATGCGCCGGGGGGATACATTGACCGTTTTGCAGGCTTTCGCGGCAAGCGTATCAATACAGGCTCGGATCTGAGAGCTTAACACTGACATTCTCTGGGGGTTTCCCATACAATAGCCAATGCGGCTGATCACATCATCGCCGTAGCTGATCTGTGGATTCATTTGGGCTTCCACTGCCAGCGGCAGTCCGTTTTTAAGATCAAACAAATACGCCACAATAGTTGTGGTGCCAAGATCCACAGCCAACCCCAGGACGGGGATCTCATGACCCGGCGCAATATCAAGGATCTGATTTCCCTGTCGTGTAACAACGGTAAAACACCCTTTTTTATCTTTAAAAAGTTTCGGAAGGTCCTGGAGAATTGAAAGCGGCAAATCATAGACGTCCCCACCTTCTCCCAATTTTTCCAGCAAAAGGTCTTGCAAGGCCTTAGGATCTGCCAGAGAAGGAGGAGAGAGCTTGAGTTCATGGGACCTGAGCATGGGGTCCATTTGTAATTCTATGGGCGGGCCAGTGGTGAGAATTACAGGCTTTTGCGAACGGGCCGGTTCTTGAAGCCAGACCGTGCCGCCTTGGAGAAGCCGGGTCTGGCAGGCCAGACGGTCTTGATCATTCCCACGACTCAGAAGGTCCTTTTCTTGGACTGAGGGCTCACTGGCCGGTCCTTCCGGTCTGACACGGCATTTACCGCAACGGCCCTTACCACCGCAGGCCGATTCAATGCCCACGCCAACCTCCAGAGCCAGATCCAGAATGGTCTTTTCGGGGTTTGCGGCAACTCTGCGTCCAGTTGGCTGGAAAATAACACTTTTTTCATTGCCTGTGATTTTTGGATCGGGTTTGCAACTGCCCGGCAAAGAAGATATATCTTCCATGGGTTTTCCAATATTTTTCATGATTTCAGCGCAAGATAAAATTGCCAGGCAGGCAATTTTTCAGGCAGAAATCTCCAAAACCTGTCGAATGACCCTTACCGCGTCAATGGCATCGGTCGCATAGCCGTCAGCGCCACACTCATCTACTGCAAATTTTTTGGTAACAGCAGCGCCGCCGCATACCAGCTTGACCTTGCCGGCAAGGTCGCTTGCCTTGAAAGCGTCTATGGTATCCTTGATGTGAGGATCACCCGTGGTGAGCAGGCTGGACATGCCGACAACATCTGCTTTCAGCTCTCGGGCTTTGTCAACAAACTGCTGGGGATCAACGTTCTCGCCAATGTTAATTACTTCAAAGCCTGAGCTTTCAAGAAGCAGGACCACAAGGTTTTTACCAATATCGTGCAGATCACCGAATACAGTACCCAAGACCACTGTGCCAAGCTTTTCAATCTTATTGTCTCCGGTGATCAACGGTTTTATGACATCAACACCGGCCTGCATCGTGCGGGCCGCCATCATCATCTCCGGCACAAAAATTTTTTTTGCCTCGAAACGGGCGCCCACTTCTTTCATGGCTTCGATCATATAATCATTAATGATAACCTGTGGATCCGTGCCAGCGTCCAATGCCGCCTGGACAAGCCCTGCAATCTCTTTACGTTTACCCTTGTTCACTGCATCTTTTATTGCCTGCAAATCTGACATTTTTCTATCTCCTTATACACTTGAGTCTCTAATTGTTTAGTCTTCTTCTGGATATTGCTCACGGTATCCGGTTATGAAATTCATGGAAAACTCGTCCTTTCCCATCATTAAGTCGATGAGAAGCAGTGTTTCCTTGATCCTCCAATTGGTGGGATCGGTAATGGGACAGGTGAGTCCCTTCACAGCTGCCATAGCCAGGAATACGCTGTTAATAAAAGGCCGGTCGGGAAGGCCATATGAAACATTACTGGCACCAATGGTCTGGTTGACCCCTATATGTTTCTTGATCTGAGCCAGTGCCTTAAGCGCACTGAGGCCTGCCTGATCATCGGCTGAAACACTCATTGCAAGGGGGTCAATAATGATGTCTTCAAGGGGAATGCCAAGCTTGGCGGCCTCATTGACAATTTTATCAGCAATCTTTAGCCGGGTTGGTACATCCGTGGGAATGCCTTTGTCATCCATGGTCAAGCAAACCACAGCCGCTTTGTACCGGGCCACAAGCGGAAGGACTTCCTTGATCTTAGATTCCTCGCCATTTGCAGAGTTGACAAGGGCTTTGCCCTTGTATACCGCAAGGCCGGCAGCCAGGACTTCAGGTTTGGCCGAGTCAATGCACAAAGGGGTGTCTGTGACCTCGCCGATGGCCTTTATGGCCTGGACCATGAGGGCTGACTCATCCCCCCCGGAAATGCCGACGTTTACATCCAGAACCTGGGCACCAGCATTCACCTGCCGGAGGGCTTCTTCCTGTAACAACCGCATATCCCCCTGCTCCAGGGCCAGGGCCAATTTTTTTCGTCCCGTGGGATTGATCCGTTCACCAATCATGACAATTGGGTGATTGTGCCCTATAATGACTTCTTTGGTCAGGGTACTTATTTTTGTTTCCATAAATAATTATCCTCCTTATTATATCGGCTTACCCGATGATGCCGTATTTTTCGACTGTGCGGCGTGCGATGCGCACATTTCCGTCTGGAACACCATGGGTCAAACCCACTGTATCGATGGAAAAATTTTCCAGGGGAGCTCCCTGAGCAATTGCATCCTTAACAGCTGATTCAACCTCTTCCTCTGTGCCGTTTTTCATCAAAACCGGACTGATCCGTGCGTTGAAAGCAACCTTGGGGCCCATCAAACTGCGGGCCCTGGCAAAGTCTGTACCAAATCCTGCTTCCATAAAGACAAGATTTTTAACCTTGGCATAATGCTCTGCAACCGCATCCAGGCTGCCGCAATGGTGGATACCGAACGGTTGTAAGGTTTCACCAAGAATATTGTCATAGGGTAGGCCAAATTCAAGATAGGTATCTCCTGAAATCTGCTCAACCGTGCAGTTGGCAACGCAATAAATGCTGGGATCACACATTGGTGTAACATCGGCAGCTCCTGAACCGGTCAGGGGATAAACCAGTTTCCATAAAGCAATCATGCACTGGGTGCAAAGCTTGAGCAGCCGATGACAAAATTCAGGGTCTTCATACATATCGATATAGAGTTCATCCCCACGTAATTTGAGAGCCAGGTTCTGCACTCCGGTGGTATTGATATCACCAACGACTTTTCCGTATTTGGACTTGAGATGGGTGACTTGCTCCAGCACTTCTTTCATGGGAGATGCAGTGGCGAGGTCGGGTAAGGTAAGATTGTCACACGCTTCCTTGGACAGGTTAAGCGGCATGGCCCAGGGCAGGGCATCATCCTTAAATATGATTTCACAACCAAAGATGGCAGGCAGCATCCCCATTCCGAACGTGATCATTGGTTTGGGTTCCGGATTTTTATTTCCAAGTCCTACATCACCGAAACGGTCATAGAGTTTTTTTTGCATTTTGGCCTGGCAGTCTACTCTATAATCTGCGTTAAAATAATATTCCCTACCAAAACTTATGCCGTAATCCTTGTGCCACCAGTCTGGGTAAAACCCAACCCCCAATGGTATATGTCTAATATTGCTCATGATTGAACCCCTTATTTTTCTGATTTTTTGAATTAAACTATTACGTCTTATCAATTAGCCATTCTTTTATTCGGAATATAGGATGGCTAATGCAATCTTGATGCCACATGCTTTGGAATTCTATCTATATTTTATATATTCGAAGGCAAAAATGGATGTAATTGTTTGTAATAATAGATCGATTTGTCTCAAAACGCTACTCTTTTTTTGAAAATATTGACGGCAGCCTTGCTGAATTTTGAGGTAAAACGGATATATTTATAGTATACGCTTTGGGGTCGGTGCATTTTTGCAGCAGATAGCATCTGGATTTGAGAATTATACACCAGATTAAAATTGAAAATAGAAAAAAAAATAAACTAATATTTTCTTAATCTGCCGGATTTATAAGGTATATTATTCAACGACACTGATTAAGCTGTACCAAAAAAATAAAATTTTACATGCCTGGCACATCAAATGCTAATCTATCTGTGTGATATGTGAATCAGAGCAAGGCATGCGGAACCAACAAAAGGATTTTCCAGTATGACAATAAATCTATTGCCCAATACCGGCATAATATCCTGCAAGGTATTTCAACCTGAAAACAGAGGCTGACAAAACAATATGAAATCAAACGTCTTCATTATAACGGGCTTTCTCGGGTCCGGCAAAACAACCCTGTTAAAGCGGATTTTGAAATCTGCTAAAGATTTATCCAGAACCGTTGTGATTGTCAATGAATTCGGAAAAGTCGGCATTGACGGTTCACTGATAAAGGATACGGCAACAGCAAATATTGTAGAATTGAACAGCGGATGTATTTGCTGCTCATTGAAGTTGGACATGATTCAAACCCTGCAAACCCTCAAAGATGAATACGCACCTGAACGCGTCATCATTGAAGCGAGCGGAGTGGCTGATCCGCTTTCGATTATTGAAACCTTGTATGACAGAAACCTTGCACCCTATTATTCATATGAAAAGACCATAATGGTCGTGGCTGCTGACTTCTGGGGAGCCCGTCATGTATTTGGATCTGTATTTAAAAGCCAGTTGAAACAGGCAGATCTCATCCTGTTAAATAAAATAGATACCATTGAAAAATCAACTATTCCTTCACTATTAAAGGAAATTCAAAAAGAATCTGCTACAGGTCAGATCATCCCGACCCTGTATGGCAATATTGATCCGAATATCCTCTGGGCCTGCAAAGAAATACCAATTTCTGATTCAGGGAGTGATTTGTTTTTTAAGGCCTATGACCCTGAAAAGGATTTGTATGCGCCTGTAAATGGTGAAGGGAGTACGAGTGCAAAACAGGCTGGATTTATAACCTTTTTATATGAGACACCGCTACCCTTTGATGAAAAAAAATTCAAGAGGTTCATCCGTACGGTTCCGTTAGAATTGTTCAGGATAAAAGGGCCCGTCCAATTTAGCGACCGGACCGATATGCTCAATTTTGTGGGTGGAAAGAGCGAGTGGATAAAATGGCATGGCCACACGGCAACCTGCTTGACATTTATCGGGTGGAATGTGGCAGAGGATATGATATTTGATCAATTAAACAGATGTATTTAAAACAGTCTATTTTGTGGCCGTTATCTGGAAAGCATAACCGCTGCTTTTTGACGGGCTCGGGAGACGACCGCCCGAATGTCGATCCCATAGCGTTGGGCTTTGCGGATAACCGTGCTGTGGTCGATACCGAGTAATTTACCCGTGCCGCGCGTATTGCCTGTTTTTGCAATGGCACGCTCTATCAGCTTACATTCCAGTGCCTCCCGGGCTATCTTCAAATTCATTGTGTCTGGCAAATCAGAATAGGGTAAACCGATGCCATCCGTATTTTGTACAGATCGTGGTAAATGGCGGGGCGTCAGGACATCCGCATCGGCAGTGACCACCATACGTTCCACAACATTTTGCAGCTCACGAACATTGCCGGGCCATTCATAGGTTTCTAAAATAGACATGAGTTCGTGGCCAAAGGTGCAATTGACTTTGTATTTCTGGTTGTTTTGCATCAAGAACATCAGTGACAAAGGCAGTATGTCTTCCCGGCGGTCTTTCAGGGCTGGGATGTTGATCGGTACAACGTACAATCGGTAGAACAGATCAGCGCGGAAAAGCCCGTTCGCAACCATCTGATGCAGATCGCGGTTGGTGGCAGCGATGATACGCACATCAAAGTTGATATTTTTAGTATCCCCAAGCCTGCGGCAACACCGATCTTGTATGGCCTTCAGGAGCTTCACCTGAAGATGTAAAGGCAATTCTCCCACTTCGTCCAGAAACAGGATGCCGCCATCAGCCTGTTCAAACAATCCGGCCTTGCCCTGGGTGCTGGCGCCTGTAAATGCACCCTTCATGTAGCCGAAAAACTCGCTTTCCAGCAGGTTGTCAGGTATGGCGCCACAGTTTACCGAAATGAAAGGTTCCTGGCAGCGATCACTCAAACGATACAGGAGCCTGGCGAGAACGTCTTTGCCCACACCGCTTTCACCCACCAGCATCACGGTTGAGTCAACCCGGGAGACACGTAAAACCAACTCGATCAGGCGCCGCATAGAAGGGCTTTCGGCCACGATGCCCTGAAAAAAATGGGGATTTACGTCGCTCATCGCCTTGGTTTCCTTGCAGATGTTTGTAACGTTTTTGATCTGGTCTTCCAGGCTTTTGAGGTCCGTGACGTCACGCACATTGAGCAGAACTCTGATGACCTGGCCGTGCCGATCAAATAACGGATTTCCCGTAACAAAAATCTCATTTCCGCTGGTGAGATGGCGTTGCAGGGTCAGGGTCTTTTTATGATAAGAGGTCAACCGGATTACCTCTTGCACCGCTGCCAGACACACATGCTTTTTGTTATTCAGTTCATTGAATTTTTTGCCGATAAGCTGCCCGGGAGCAACGCCAGTTATACGTCCGAAGCTCGCGTTGACTTGTAGAATGGATTCTCTGTCGGCCAGAATGATTCCATCATAAGAACTTTCCAACAATGAAGCAAATTCTTCTTTGATTCGATCAATGTCGTCACTATTTTTTATGGAAGTCGTCTCCTTGAGCAACAACAGACATCCTTTTTGCCTGTTGTCCTCATTTAATCGGCTTACAGTGACTATCAGTGAATGCTTCCGCCAGATAAACGATTGCATGGAGTCAAGAGAACTGTGGGTGATTGAATTTAAAAGATTGTCATCATCAATAAAGGAAACTGCGGGTTTGCCAAGGACGTCATCCGCTTTAATGCCGAGGGTCTGCTGGGCAGACTGGTTGATGTAGATCAGATTGCTGATCTCATCAAAGGCAATAATACCATCATGGGTGGCATTCAATAATTCGAAAAACAGCGGAGAGGTATTGGCCAGGCATTTTTTTTCAGGAGGATGTGAAAATGACCTGTCGAAATGGGAATCCCGCTTGTTTTTTTGCATTATCGAATCCAGTCCTTTCTTTATGTAAAACGACCCCAGTCACATTAGTGGCCATCCAAAGACCATCGATTGTGGAGTTATGGTGCAGCCAATCAAGATTTTTCAACATTAACTGTGCTGCACCACGACATCCAATTGTGTTACAACGTCTGTGGTTTCACTATTGCTCAAGCCTTTGCCACGCCAAACAGACACTCCGAATCAAAATCTATCATTTGTGATCGAATGCTGAATCAGTGTAATAGGCTTCATGCTTCTTATTGTATAAGCATTGCTAAAAAATATCAACACCTGAAAGGTCTTGAATGGCTGATTCAGGCATTTTATTGTGCCTTCAACCTTCAACCTTCAACCTTCAACATTCAATTAGAAAGTGTCATTATTCCAAACGGGCTTCCGCTTTTCGATAAAGGCAGTGAATCCTTCAGTGGCGTTGATGCTCACTGCTTGCTGGGCCATCATTTCCTTAGCGAACATGTATGCTTGATGTTCAGTCATTTCAACCTGAGCATAAAAATTTTGTTTGGACATATAAATGGCGTATTTGCTTGATTTGCATATATCTTTTGCCAATTCCATTGTTTTTTCGTGCAGCTGGTCATCCGCAAAGACCTTATTGACCAGACCCATTTCCCGGCTCTCTTCGGCACTGTATAGTCCTGCCGTCATAAGCATTTCCATACATTTTTTCTGTCCGACCGCACGACTGACAGCAACCGTCGGTGTCGTACAATTATAAGAATAAATCAGGCCGGTCATACCGAACTGGGCATTTTCCCTGGCTGCGGTGATAAGATCGCACCCGGCGACCAAATGGCATCCTCCGGCCATGGCGATGGCGTGGACTTCGGCAATAACGCACTGGGGGACATTCCGGATGGCGTTCATGAGGTTGAAGGATGTCTGGAAAAGTTTTCGAATATTGGCGAGCGGCTGGTTCAAGATCTCCGGCCGATCGTGGCCTGCACAAAACACTGGGCCGTTAGCCTTAAGGATTATGACTTTGACATCATGCCGTTTTCCTGCATCCTGCAGGCATTCGGTGATCTCTGTTTCCGCATGGATGCCCAGGGCATTGCGTTTTTCAGGCATGTTCAGGGTCAGTATGCCAATTTCATCTTGTTCTTCATAAAGAATTGAATCGTAACTCATTGCATTTCTCCTTTTGTTACAACAAAAAGTATTGTTCAAAAACCGTTGTGTTGTTCATGATTGCAATTTCTATGCCTGGAATAAAAATACTATGATTGTACAAAACATTTTGCTCCTATGCCGGTAATCATCATAGCAAAAAAAGCCATCAGCGGTGTATAAATTCCCCGCTTACCCTATTCTGGGTCCTTGTTTTTTCATTAATATGGTGCAAAACATCACCAGTTGGCAATGATGCACCGGTTGAGTGAAGTTACTATTCCAGATTGTACCACCTCTGGGGGGCAACTCAATCGGAATAACCAAACCTGCCTTGAAATCCACTGTCTGAATGTCAATTTGTTGTTGAATGAATTTTAGTTATAAATTGGCACACTAGTTGCAAACATTTCTTGTGGTTGTAATGTACAGTGCTAAGCTCGCAATGCAATTTAGCCGGAGACAAGATGAAACAAAGGAGTTTAAGCGTGAAAAATAAATTATTGTCAATTCAGGAGGCTGTTGAGGCCTATACGTGGGATGGCATGACCTATTGCAATGGGGCGGCCCTGCCGGTAGGATCGTGTTCGATTGCTTTCGGAAAAGAAATGGTCAAACAAGGACGGAAAAATTTGAATGTAATCTGTCATTGTGGTTCGCAACAGATCAACCTGCTCGCGGCTGTGGGCGCAGTGGATCGGGTTGAGGTTGGATTCTCCGGTTTGGAGGTTTACGGGTTTGCAGCCGGGCTCAACCGGGCGGTCTCCAGCGGCAAAACTCTGATCGAGGATTATTCCAACGGCGCAATGGCATTAAGGTTTTTTGGTGGTGCCATGAATTGGCCATTCGTACCGGCCACTGTCTGTATTCACAATGACCAGCAGTGGTGTTCAGCCGATCATCCGGAAGAGTACCCGTGTACCCGGAAAATTCCCGAAATCACGGATCCGTTCACAGGGAAAAAATATGGTGCAATGCGCACGATCAGACCAGATGTGGCAGCTATTCATGTAACCATGGCTGACATATACGGCAATGCTATCATGCTGGGCACTGAATGGAATCGTTTCGAGATGTCCCGTGCCTCCGGCAAGGTGGTGCTGGTGGCCGACCAGATTGTTCACACCGATTGTATGCGCCAGTATCCCAACCTGGTCAGGATCATTTCCGAGGTGGTCGACGCAGTTGTTTACTGGCCCTATGCCGCTTGGCCCCAGGCATCCCCCGGTCTCTATGACAGTGATGAAGAGCATATGTTTTATATGAACAAAATGATGAAGACTGAAGCCGATACCAGGGAATTTTGCGATCAGTGGGTCAATAGTTGGAATAGCCACGAAGAATATATGGCCCTCATCGGCGAGGATAAAATAGTAAAAATTTCCCAGACTGCCACTGCGTTCCTTATGGATCCTTATCGGAAATGGATCAGGAGTGATGCTGAAATCCGTGAACTGCAGAGCAGGACAAAGGGGTAGAGAAGATGGAATATACCAAACAAGAATTCATGGCTATCACAACCGGTCGAGAGATCAAAGACGGGGAACTTATTATTCTGGGTGTGGGGCTGCCCATGCTGGCGGGTTACTTTGCCCAATTGAACCATGCCCCTGACCTGAGACCCTTTACCGAAGGTGGCGTTTACGGCTCCACCCCGGTGGGCGGGCTGCCCTGGGGCATTGAATGTAACCGTATATCGGCCAATGCCACCAGCTTTACCAACGCCATCGATGCTTTGGGATTTCTGGTGTTGTCGGGACGGGCAGACAATGCCGTGATCGGCGCAGCCCAGGTCGATAAGTATGGAAATGTAAACACCACCGGCATCTGGGATGAACCGCCCTGGAAAGCAGGCAAGTACCTTCCGCCCAAGGTACGTCTAAACGGCAGCGGTGGGGCCAGCGACATTTCAGTGGGCTGCAAGCGCTACCTGATCATGGCTTCCCATGAAAAACGCCGATTCATGGAGCGAGTGGACTACATTTCCAGCGCAGGATATTTGGATGGGGGAGACAGACGAGAGCGATGCGGTTTTGTGGGTGGTGGACCAGCAGCCATCATTTCAACTCTGGGTATTTTACGACCGGACCCACAAACCAAGGAATTCTGGCTTGATGCCTACTTTCCCTTCACCACCATAGATGAGGTGAAGAATAACACCGCCTGGGAGTTGAAGGTTTCCCCGGATGTAAAGATCGTCCCTGAACCTACTGCTGAAGAGTTGAAAAACCTGAGAACAGTGGATGCAACAGGTTCCTTACGAAAAAATGGTTGACTCTTTTAATCTTCAAGTTAATCGTTTGATTAATCAGTGTTTCAGGGTTAAATCCTGGGACTCTGATTTTAGACACAATTGGGCAGGCTTCAGGTCGAAGTGATTTTGATGTGGTTCGGAACCGGCTTATCTGGTGCATAAATGCAGTTTGCAGAAAATTGGTGCATTTATGCATCGGTTTGCAGGGGGGGGCAAAGCGGAAGATATGCTAAATCTATTACTTTATAATTGGTTGTGCGATTCTATAAAGGGGCTTATGGTTCTGGCATAAAATTTGCTGACAACTAAAGTTTAGAGTGTGGTTATTGTTGAGGCAGGCGAGAGGAAACCGGAGCTTTAATTATTAAAGGTTCGATCCGTTCCGTCTATTATGGAGCATTTTTGCTGTTATTTTTAAAAAGAAGAAGAGTTATGATTTCAACCAAAAAATCACTTGTAATTGGATTGGTACTACTCATTGGAATGGCGTTTATTTTGCCCACACACACCATGGCGGCGGGAAAACCGGAGTTTGTGTGGAAAGTGCAGTCTTCCTGGCCCGCTGGTTCCGGTTTGCACTATCTACAGATGCGCACTCTGGATTTTATTGAGAACTGGACCCGGGGGAGGGTGGCATTCGAACGGTATTCAGCCGATGAGATTGTACCGGGTTATGAAACCTGGAATGCCGTCCAGAGGGGCGTAATCCCAGCCGGTATGGCTTGTACATGTTATACCATGAGCAAGGATTGGTTGTCGGGAATGATGTGCTCGGCACCGGGCCTTGGGCCGGTTGAAAAGATGGCTTTTTATCATGGCACCAAAGATGTTAGAGATAGCAAAAACTATGAAACGCCGGTCTGGAAATTTTTTGAGAAAAGAATGAGAGAAAAGTTCAATGTTCAGGTTCTTCCCAGCGCGATGCAGACCACTGAGACATTCCTCTATTCCACGAAACCAATCAACACAATCGAAGACCTGAAAAAGCTGAAGATCCGTTCTGTAGGCGTTCGAGGGGACGTTTTTAAAGCCGCTGGGTGTTCAGTTGTGGGTATGCCCGCCGGAGAGATTATGCCTGCTATGGAGCGTGGTGTGATTGATGCAGCAGAATTTGCCAATTTTTTTGGTGATGTCCCACTGGGATTTGCAGATGCTGCCAAATACATATATTTCAATCCTTACAGTTCCGCACCAAGCAATCTTATGCTTTTCGTCAATGCAGATCAATGGGATAAGATTCCGAAAGACCTGCAGAAACTAATTAAAGAGGCCGCCTTTGAGTCCATGAAATGGTCTTTGAGCGAGTGCCTTTATCTCGATTTTTTAACCATGCGTAAGGCTGAAAAAGACCATGGAGCCAAAATCCAAAGCATTCCCATGGAAGTGGGCCAATATGTCCATGAAAAGGCCATGGAATTTTATAAGGAAAAAGCAAAAGAAGACCAGGATTTGGCCCAATACATGAAATATTATGATGAATTTTTTGTTGAACAAGGCAATGGTGAATACATAAAATACATCGACGATCTTCTCTAATCCAAATAAAGCTGTTTTTGGGAGGCGCTTGCCCGCTTATTGCGGTTTAGCGTCTTCCAAAACTCAACCCGGACCGTGGAAATGAGGTTCGGCTCAACTTTTTTAATCCGGAGCGTATGTATAGAAAAATGAAACCTCTTCTAAATGGAATTAACACCCTCAACGAGGTTGTTGGAAAGGCGGTATCGCTTCTTTTCATAGCCCTGGTCTTCACGGTCGCTATTGACCTGTTCACCAGATATTTCACAGGCAGGACCACGGTGTGGGCTTTTGACATTAACTACATGATTTATGGGACCAATTTTATGCTGGCAGGCGCTTACGCCATGAAACATGGTTCCCATGTCAGGGTGGACGTGCTTTACCAAAAATTTTCTCCCCGTGCACAGGCGGTACTGGAGGTTGTTTTTCTGGCCATTGTTATGATACCCCTGTGCAGCTTCATGTTTTATGCTACCATGCTAGACTTTCTGAATTCGGTTGCAGCCCGTGAGGTCTCCATTGCCAGTTCATGGAGACCCATTATTTATCCCTATAAGGCGGTTATGCCGTTGAGTTTTTTCCTGCTGCTGTTGCAATCCATTGCACATTTTATTTCTAATTTTGTGATAGCGTTAAAGGGGGATTCAGATGTCAATTAATGAAATGTATGCAATCGCTATGGTGGTGGCTCTCCTTGGTGGAGTAGTCATCGGTTTCCCGGTGGCTTTTTTAATGGCGGGGTTGGGGCTTTTTTTTGGAGCACTCGTCAATGGTATCGATTTGGCCGCTTACCAGGCAACCCTGAATACTTATGGAGTGATGTCGGGTTGGTCTCTGCTGGCCATTCCGTTGTTTGTTTACATGGGTGTGGTGCTCGAAAAAGCCCAAATAGCCGAAAAACTTTATCTGGGGTTATATCTTTTGCTGGGACCTGTCCGGGGAGGATTGGCAATCGCTACCATGTTCATTGCGACCATGTTTGCCGCCTGCACCGGTATTGCAGGCGCATCAGTTATCGCTATTGGTCTGATCGCTCTGCCGTCCATGCTCCATTACGGTTATGATAAAAAAATGGCCAGCGGGGCGATTTGTGCGGGTGGGGGCTTAGGAGTCATAATTCCGCCCAGCATCATGATGATTCTCTATGGGCCAGTGGCGGGCATTTCCATATCCATGCTTTTTATGGCAGCCATTTTGCCGGGTATTTTGATGGCGAGTCTTTATATTATCTATATGGCCGCCATGTGTTATTTTAAACCCGAATTAGGGCCGGCTATCAGCAAGGAAGAAGCAGCAAAATACACACGCAAGGAAGTCTTTAAAATTATACTGGTCTCCGGTGTTCCTCCTATGGGGCTGGTATTCTTCGTGCTGGGCAGCATATTTTTTGGGGTGGCAGCGCCTACCGAAGCCGCAGCTATTGGCGGCTTAGGGGCTTTAGGCATTGCCGCAATGTATGGCAAGCTGAATATAAAAATGATTCTGGAAACAGGCTATAGTGCATTGAAAATAAGTACATTCATTATGTGGCTTGTTCTTGGGGCCAAATTCTTTATGACCACCTTTAATAAATTGGGGGGTGGTAATTTGATCTTCGATGCGTTGATGGGCTTAAGCGTTGGGCCTACGATGCTCTTAATTATAATGCTATCCATCATATTCATTCTGGGTATGTTCATGGACTGGATCGGTATCCTATTGGTGGTTATCCCTATATTTGTGCCTATTGTCAAGTCCATGGGATGGGACCCACTGTGGTTTGCTATGATGTTTTGCATCACCCTGCAGATTTCATATATCACGCCACCTTTTGCCTATTCCATTTTTTACTTAAAGGGGATCGCACCACCAGAAGTAACTCTTATGGATATCTATCGCGGATGTGTTCCTTTTATTATAATTCAATTCCTGGTCCTCATTATTTTATTTTTCTGGCATGACCTGGCATTGTATCTTCCCGAAATTTCAATGATTAATAAATAAAGCGGACTGTTATTCCAAGGCCGCCGGACATTTCCAAGTAAGATAGTGTCCGGAGCCTTGGCCATCAGAGCATGAAATCGGTCTTGAACTGGATGAATTTCCCTTTATTGCCAAAGACCAGACCTGGCCCTTGAAAAAGGGATGATGATTGCCCTGGAACCCCAGGTTGTTTTTCCGGGTAAAGGGGTGGTAGGGATAGAAAATACATTGCTGGTAACTGACAATGGTCTTGAATCCCTGACAACCTTTAGTGATAAAATTACAATACTATAATGGGGTCAGCCCCCATATTTATCATCAAATGAATTCCAGAAGCTTCTGTCCTTATCCCTCCATCCTTTGCCAAATGATTTGTCAAAGAAGGGTTTCAGATTGGAAAACCAGGCTCCATAGCCTTGTTTGCCTTGTATCCGGGCTTTGAGGACATCGGCAACATGGTCTGCAAGATTGGCCAGAAAATCTTTGGGAATATAAGAGTCCGCACCTTTTTTAATGGATTCTTTTAAATTTTCAGAGGTCAGGGCATGAGCCGTCAGCATGATGGCGGGAATATCTTTTTTCCGGGCAAGCTCAAGCACATCATAACCGGAAACACCCATGATATCCAGAATCGCAATATCATAGGAGTTATTTCCAAGAAGTTTTTTAGCTTCTTCAAAAGAGGCTGCAGTATCAAGAGAACACATATCCAGTAATTCTTCAACGGTTTCCAGGATATCAGGTTCATCATCAACCACCAGGACACGTCGGTCTTTTAAAAGCTCATCTGTTTTAATTTTGTTTAGATCAAATTTGGTGGTGGTGACAGGGCAGTGGGCATTAAGGACAATATACCGCGATGTTGATCCCAGGATAGCTTTTTGAGCTTTGGATTTTTTCTTTATGCCAAGAAAGATGTGATCAATTTCATTTTCTTCAGCAAATTTAACAAGATCTTCACCAGGAGAAAATCCTCTTACGCTTTGCTGGACATCACATTGGACGTTTGAATTTTCCATGAATTTTTTAGCAAACGCAAGGCCTTCTTCTGCCTTAATAATATCAGACTGTTTTTCAGAAGCGCCTCCTTCCATGGAGGTGATCACATAAACAAAAGCATTATTTGTTCTGGCATAATCCCTTGCAAGAGACAGGGCCAGCCTGCCAACTTCTCCACCATTATATCCAACCAGTATTTTCATAATGAACTCCTAAATTGCCGTCTACATCCACCGTTTACGTCTTTTATAAGACTTTACATCTTTAAAGGATTTCCTGCCGCCGCCCTTGGTTATTCCCATATAAAATTCTTTTACATCCGGGTTGTCCTTAAGTTCTTTAGATGGGCCTTCCAGAACAATTTTGCCGGATTCCATGATATAGGCATAATCTGACACGGCAAGCGCTACTTTTGCATTTTGTTCCACAACCAGTATGGTGGTCTCAAGTTCTTTGTTAATTCTTTGAATATTTTCAAATATTTCTTTGACAAGAATGGGTGCAAGTCCGAGAGATGGTTCATCCAGCATCAGCATTTCAGGAGCAGCCATCAAAGCTCTTGCAATGGCAATCATCTGCTGCTCTCCACCGGAACTGTATCCGGCCATCCTATTGGTGACATTTGAAAGCCTTGGAAAATGCCTGTACATCAGCTCATTGTCTTCACGGATTTTTTTTGCCCCGTCTTTTCTGGTAATGGAACCCACCAGGATATTTTCGTTCACTGTAAGGTGCTTAAATACCCTTCTGCCCTCGGGCACCATGACAGCCCCAAGTTTCACAACATCCGTTCCCAGAAGGTGGGTGGTATCTATCCCTTTAAATTTAATATACCCTTCCTTTGTTTCACCGTTTTCAGGTTTTAACAAGCCGCTTATGGCTCTCAGGGTGGTGGTTTTGCCGGCACCGTTTGTTCCAAGCAAAGCAACAATACCTCCCTTGGGAACATTAAGACTGACACCACGCAGGACCTGAATGATGTCATTATAGACAACCTCAATATTATTGACTTCAAGCAGATTGTTTTCCATATATATTTTCTTTATCTTTTTGGCTTTATATTTTTGGGTTAAACTTACCGGAAATCAGATTAAGGTAACTCGGATTTCCGGTAAGTTAATTTAGAGCTTATTCATAGATTCAATTTCATTTTGCTCAATTTTATGGGGCTCAATTTTATTGGTCCTCAGCTCAATTTAAAGCGTTTATTGAATTTTTTTCATGTATTCAGACTGTATTGGTACTCCAACTTTTTTAAATGCACCATTTTTTACAGCGTAAATCTGAAGCATATCAACACCTGCATGGTCCGTTGGTGAATAGGTAACCGGTCCAACCGTTGTATATGGATGATATGCATTGGCACCATTCATTCCATTGAGCATTTTGTAGATATTGGCCTTGTTAACCTCAAGACCGGCAGCTTTAACCCTTCTGATTGCTTCTGTTGAAACCTGGGCAACCATGATACCGTTGGCATAATTATGGGAATTGGCAGCTTTTTCATCACGGCCATATAATTTTGCAAGGGCAAGTTGTTGTTTTGTTCCTTCATTGTTTTCAGAGGTCAGGTTATAGGAGCATACCCAGAAGTAGTTTTCTGAAGCTTCTGCAGCAAGTGCGATCAGGTCATTACCGCCAGTGTAGTGGGCCCCCAGGAAAGTAATTTTGCCCTCTTCACCAAATGAGCTGGCAATAAGCCCGAGACGGTGCGCATCTTTTAGCATGGTTGCAACAGGGGATTGTACAGTCTGGCTGATCACATACTGAACACCTTTGCTCATGAGACGTGTTAACATGGCAGTATTATCAAGATCTTTTCCATGTTCAACAACTTCAACAATTTCAATATTAAGGCCGGCTTTTACAGCAGCCTCTGTATCTGCAAGGGGTCCACGGCCAAAGGCAGAAGGATGGAGAAAAAGAGCAACTTTTGCTTTGCTGCCTTTATGATTGTTTGCAACATACTCGCCAAGACTGATGACCTGCTCAGAATAGGAAGCTACGGGCAAAAAGATATAATTGGAGTTTTCAAGATTTCCCCGATGAAAGGAAGCAGGGATTACAGCAATTTTTTCTTCTTCAAAATCTTTTTTCAACCCCAGGGTGCTGCCCGTGGAATAGTTCAGATAAAGAACAATTCCCTGGTCCATATAGTCTTCAAAATTTCTTTTAGTGATGTCAGTTTTGTATTGATCATCTCTAATGGTGCAGTCAATGGTGTCCTCACCAAGTATTTTGGTTTCATTTGCAAATTTAAAATAATCTTCAACACCTTTTGAGTAAGGGTTGCCTGCATCAGATGTCGGGCCTGTGATTGCAAGTGACAGGCCTAGTTTGTAAACCTTTCCTCCTGCATTTGCAGATGCAGTAAATGCAAACATAATTACAAGAATTAGTAGAGCGTTTAAAAATAATGATTTTTTGGTTTTCATGTTTCTGTTCCTCCTTGGTTTTGGTTTATGACGCCTAAATATTTTATAAAGCAGGGCTAACCATCGTTAAAGTTGTTTAATAACGGAAAGGCCACAGCTTGGTATATGATTTTGCGATTCTCCACCAGTTTGCAATCCCTCTGGGTTCATAAATCAGGAACAGAACAATGACAAGACCAAAAGTAAAGGGTTTCATTGCTGTAGTAAGATTCATGCCAGATGGCAGGTATTGTCCCATAGCTTCTGAAAGGTGCTCCATCTGAAGGTCCAGATATTTAATGGCAACGGGTCCCCAGAAAGACCCGTTCAAGGTACCCAATCCTCCGACAATGGCCATGGCAAGATAGCCAATGGATTCATGGAGGGTAAAGGATTCAAACCCGACCCCCCTGTAGACATAGGCATGCAAGGCTCCTGCAACGCCTGCAAAAAAACCGGCCAGGGCAAAGGCATAGACTTTTGTGAGGCCTGGATTCATGCCCATGGCATCAGCAGCCCGGTCATTATCCCTGACAGCTATAAGGGATCTTCCATAACGGGTTTTAAGAAGATTTCTGATCCCAAAACCCAGGAGAACCACAACAACTAGAATGATATAATACCAGAAAAAATAATGGTCATCCCTCCCCACTTTTCCAGTCACCCAGAAAACACGGCCAACAGATATGGTCTGGCCCTGGTTAAAAAAGCTTGCAAAATTAATAACCCATTGAAAAATCATCTGAAAAGACAGGGTGGCAATGGCAAGGTAGAGATGTTTCAACCTCAGGGCAGGCAAGCCGACAACGGCACCAAAACCAGCACCCACAAGGCCGCTGACAATAATCATCAAGGGCCAGAAATGGGTGATAATGATATGGGTATCGCCAATGGTCCTGCAAAAGGATGCCACGGTGTATGCACCTATTCCCACAAAGGCAGCATGGCCAATGGAGATCAGACCTGCAAATCCCGTGACAAGATTTAGTCCCATGACAGCAACAACGGCGATTAAAATATTATCAATCACCAGCATATTCTTGTTGCTCATTTCGAACAACAGGGGCCAGGCAAACAGAATTACCAGAAATAAAGTGAAAAATGATCTATCCAGGCTTGTAGAAAATGTCTTTTGTTCCTGTTTATAGGTCGTGTAAAAATTACCCGTTGCTAACCATGAATTTGCTGACATAGGTTACACCCGCTCAATTTCGTGAATTCCAAATAAACCATGGGGTTTAAATAGAAGAATGATTAATAAAATGATATATGGCATTACATCTCCCGTACCATTCAACCCAAAATTACCATCCAGGTAACCACTGGCAAATTGCTGGATCAATCCCATGATGATGCCTGCCACAACTGCTCCAAGGATGGAATCAAGCCCCCCCAGAATTATAACGGGGAATACGATAATTCCAAATGCATGGAGGGTATCAAAATTCAACCCGGTTATATTGCCGATGATGCATCCTGCAGCTGCAGCAGACAGCCCTGCTGTGGCCCAGGCAAGACCAAAGACTTTTGGTACGGATATACCAACGGACATGGAAGCAAACTGGTCGTCAGATACGGCTCTCATGGATATTCCAATGGTTGATTTTTTAAAAAACCAGGAAAATAGCCCAATCAAAATAAAGGTTATTATAACCCCCACAAGCTGGGTCCATGATATGGAAACACCACCAAGGGACAGGGGCTCCTGGGGAAGAAATGCAGGAAATGAGAAATTTTCACTTCCAAAGGGAGTAAGATATATCAATCCATCAAGGATTGATCCCAATCCAATGGTGACCATAATGACCGAGATAATGGGTTCTCCGATGAGACGTCTTAAAAAGATTCTTTCAACGCTCATGGCAAGAAAGAAGGTGATTATCATGCTGGCTATAAAAGAAAAGAAAATAGGCATCCCTATGGATACAGTTAAAAAATAGGTGATAAAAGCACCGGCTGCAATAATCTGTCCATGGGCAATATTTAAAACCCTGCTTGATTTATATATAAGTACCATTCCAAGAGCGGCCAATGCATAGATGGAGCCCACCACAATGCCGCTGACGACAATTTGAAAAAAATAACTCATTTGATTCCCTTGGCTCCTTTCACCGTGTAAAAAGCTATGTTTGTTTTAACCTTGGTTGACTGCCCGTCCTGATACTGGAAGGATGCCTCAACTTCTTTTTTATCTACAGATTCGTCATAAAGCGAATCATACAGGTTCTGGTATCTTTCCTGTACAAATTTACGACGGATTTTGCCGGTCTTGGTCAATTCTCCGTCATCAGTATCAAGCAGTTTGTAAAGCAATGCAAAGCGTTTAATTTTAAAATGTTCTTTTTCAGCCCGTGAATTTACATCAAGCACCTGTTCCATCATAAGCTGGGCCACTTCAGGTTTTCCTGAAAGATCCATATAAGTACTGAATGAAATTCCCCTGTCCTCAGCCCATTTGCCCACAACAATGGGATCAACATTAATCAGGCAGGCCACAAAGTCTTCCTTATTTCCGTAGATTACAGCCTCTTTTATATAGGGACTGAATTTAAGAGCATTTTCCAGAAACATGGGGGAGAACATTTCCCCTTTGTTATTATGCATAACATCGGAGACACGATCAATGACCACCAGATGACCGTTTTCATCGATAAAACCGGCATCTCCAGAGTGGAGCCATCCGCCCTCAAGCAGTTCTTCAGATTTTTCCGGAAGATCATAATACCCGGGAGTGACAGAATCAGATCTGGAAAGGATTTCTCCTTCTTCTGAAATTTTACACGTAGTTCCGGGTAATGGCTTGCCAACGGTTTCCGGCCGGACATCTCCATCCCTGTGCATGTAAGCGATTCCTACAATCTCTGTCTGCCCATAGATTTGCTTTAAGTTTACACCTATTGCCTGGTAAAAAGTAAAGAGTTCAGGGCCTAATGCTGCTCCACCCGTATAGGCTCTTCTTAACCGAAGAAAACCAATCTGGTTAACAAGAGGTCGGAATATCAATTGTGTGCCCAGCCATGATTTGATTTTTAATCCCAAAGGCATGGGTTTGCCTGTCATCTTATAGCCTGCGGATTTTATACCCACCTTGATAAAATAATTATAGAAAAATTTGTTCAGCCAGTAAGACTGATCTATTTTCAGCCAGATTTGAGACCGGATGGTTTCATAGATCCTTGGGGCGCCGAACATGAAATGGGGCCCGATTTCTTTTAGATCTGACATGGCTGTTTCAACAGATTCAGGAAAATTAAGGGTGATTCCCGAGGCCATGGCAACCCCGAAAGAGTTCATCTGTTCGCCTATCCAGGCAAAGGGCAGGAAAGAGACATATTCGTCCGTGGGCTCAAGCGGATCAACCTGGATGAGTTGAATCCCCATGTTGATATAATTTTTATGGGTCAGTTGTGTGCCTTTGGGAAGCCCTGTGGTTCCGGATGTAAGGCACAGGTGGCAGACATCATCTGGCTTGCCTTCATCCACAAGGGCTTCAAACCTGTCCGGATTTTTGGCATGTTCCGCTTCACCCATTTTATACAGGGTTTTAATATCAATGAACCAGTCATCAGACATATAGGATCTCATGCCCCTGGGGTCCTCGAAAATGACTTTTCTGACATTGGGGATCTGGTCTCTGACATCACGGACCTTATCCACCTGTTCCTGGTTATCACAGAAAACAGCACTGACTTTCAGGTAACCAAGGATCTGGGCGATCTCAGCGGGCATGCTGGTTTGATAGATTCCGGCAGAAATGGCACCAATGGAGTGAGCCCCGATGGCGGTAAATAAAAGTTCAGGAATATTGTCACTGATGATGGCAATGACATCCCCTTTGGCAAGACCGATGGCTTTGAGACCCAGGGCGGTTTTTCTGACATGGGCATAATAATCTTCCCAGGAATAGGTGTTCCAGATCCCGAAATCTTTTTCCCTTAGAGCAGGACTTTTGGGTGTGGTTTTAACCCGCCAGCGAAGTAATTGGGGGATTGAGTATTCAAGCAGTTTATCATTGGTATTCATTTATATTAATCCTCTCCAATATAGGCTTCAATTACTTTTGGATTCTGGGCGATTTCCTCGGGGGTTCCAGAACCAATCACCTCACCAAAATCAAGAACATAGATTTTGTCTGAAATGTCCATGACAACCCCGAGATCATGCTCCACAAGAACCACTGTAATGCCTCTTTCTTTTTGAATATCCATGACAAACCGGACAATATCCTCTTTTTCCTCCTGGTTCATCCCGGCCATGGGTTCATCTAAAAGGAGGATATCCGGGGCCAGGGTTAACGCACGGGCCACCTCGACTTTTTTCTGGACCCCATAACTTAAATTGCCAACAAGGCTTTTTCTATAGGGTTCCAGCTCCATAAAATCGATTATGCCTTCCACAAAGTATCTGTTTTCAGCTTCAATGCGGGAGGCCTTCCCATAAAAGAAGACTGCATGCAGAAAACTGTATTTTAAATGCTGGTGTCTGGCCAGAAGAAGATTGTCAAGAACGGTAAGACCGGAAAAAAGCTCAAGGTTTTGAAACGCCCTGGAAATCCCCATATTGGATACCTGATGTGGCGAAGCATGAGTCAGCTTTTTATCCTTGTAAAAAATGTCGCCACTTGTCGGGTGATAAAAACCTGATATGCAGTTGAGCATACTGGTTTTACCCGCACCATTAGGGCCGATAATTGATGTGATCAGACCCGGTTCAATCTTCATGTCTACATGGGAAAGAGCTTTAAGCCCACCAAAAGAAAGGGTAACGTCTAAAATATTTAAATGTGCCATATAAAATCCAAATTCTATAAGTCAGATTAAAGAGAACTTGCATCCAAAAAAGTTAATTGCCAAAAAAAATTACTCATCCTGAAAATTATCAATAGTAAATCAACTATAGCGTGTCAAGTCAAAACAGAGTTTACAAAAACCAGAAAGTGTTTTAACCATATTCCGTTTTTATTTTTTCACGGTCAATTGTGCCATTTTCTGCCCTGGGCAACTCATTGATAAATTCAACATATCTTGGTTTTTTGTATCCGGCAATGAGAGATCCGCAAAACTTTATAAGATCATCCTTTGTCAGGTTAGCCCCTGGGTTCAGCGAGCAAACAGCTTTTATGCCTTCGCCAAATTTTGGATCCGGAACACCAAATACACAGACGTCTTTGATGGCATCATGCTGGAGAATAACTTTTTCCACTTCAGCCGGGAAAACATTTTCACCCCCGGGCTTGATGAGTTCTCTTTCAGCTTTTCGGCCTTTAAAAAACAAGAATCCATCAGAATCTATCATTCCAAGGTCTCCCGTATGATGCCAGCCGCCTCTTAAGGTATTGGCGTTTAACTCATCGGCGTTCCAATATCCCTGGAAAACCAAAGGCCCTTTTACAAGGATTTCTCCGGTTTCATTGATGGGCAAAAAAGTGTCATTGTCATCTGCAATTTTGATATTGGCAAGGGGCGAGACAATACCTGCTGATCCAGGTTTTGTAAAGTATTCGGCAAATGAGATCAGGCCTGATGTTTCGGTCTGTCCATACATGGTCCAGAATTTGGACCTGGTTGCGGCTTCCCATTTTTTGGCCGTATCAGGCATCTCAAGTCCGGCTGCTATTTCAAGGCTTGAAAGATCATAATTGCCGTCTTCCATTGCATCTATAAGGTTTGATAATATGGGGGGGAAGGAACCAAAAAGATTGATTTTTTGTTCCTGGATAAGTTCTAATGTTTTAGGGGGGTCAAATTTTTCCTGTAGTACATTTTTACCTCCGGCTTGAAGTATGCCTAACCCCAGGTTAATTCCCATAATGTGAAATAATGGCAGAATATTTAAATAGGTTTTGGTTTTATCAAGCCCGAAAGCCTGTATAATTTGCAGGTTGGATAAAATAATGTTTTTCTGTCCAAGAACAGCTCCCCTGGGTTTGCCCATCATCGCTGCCGTATGGATAATCACAAAAGGGTCACAAGGGCTGCCGGGGTCGGCAGTTTTAAGAGGAGAGGTGTTATAAAGGTTTGAAAAATTGGTATCCTCCCCATCAACAATAAAGAAATGTTTAAGGCAGGAAAAGGATGCGGCAAGAGATTTTGCCTGATCTCCCATCTCTTTATCTGAAAAAATTAAAGAGGGGGTTGTGTCTTCAATAATATAGGTTATTTCATCCTGACTTAACCGCCGGTTAATGAGTACCAGTACAAGGTTGAGAGCAGACGCGGCACCAAAGAGATGGAAAAAGACAGGATGGTTTTTGCAAAGAACGGCTATCCTGCTGCCGGCTTTAAGGTTCAGGTTCTTGAGACCATTGGCAAGTTTTGCAGTCTGTCTGAAAAGCTCGGCATAGTTTGTATCAGTGTCCTCCCAGTGAAGGGCACAGGCCTTGCCATTATAGAGAGCATTTTTTTCATAAATGTCAAAAAAGGTCAGGTTATGCAAATCGTTCATCACAAAAGACTCCTTCATTAAAAAGGATAAAAACAAAAAATTAATTTAACTATTCAGCTCTTATGCTTGAAACTGCCCTATCCGATGGATATTTTTGTTCGTTGCTAAAGGCTTAACCTCCTGCAAATATCCATCAGACAGGGCTTTGAGATAACTTCTTTTAACTGGCTAAACAATTACAAATTAATTCATTTTTGTACAGCTTTTACTTCAACGCAACTCCTATCCAGACTGTAAAAAAAACAAACGAGCGCTCAGTCTCAACACATTAGACTGTAATAATTCAATTTTATCTGGTTTGTCAAAGACTTTTTTATTTTTTCCCCAAAGGGAAAAAAATGGTAAAAATTGAATAACCGGAATTTAAACAATCTTCCTGGCTTTGGCAAAAGGAACATTCTTCAATATTACCCGGGCATTTTGTGTCCTTGTTATTCAAAAGAAAGCCGCACCGTTCCGATATCATATCCAAAGTAAAGCCATGGCGGTCTGAAAATATTTTCATCCTTAACAAATCTGCACCTTTACCGCCGGCATTGAAGGCAAAGGGTGTTTTGGTTGAATACAATAAAGTTTCCTGGGTCGAAAAAAACCCCTCAAAGATTCTTTTCTGGGCATCGGATTCAATTCCCACTCCAAAATCATGGATACTCAAAAGAACACCTGAATCTTTTGTTTTAAAGGAAATATGAATTTTACCTTTATCCGGAGTATTTT
>JACNHV010000202.1 GCA_014383445.1 Candidatus Desulfobacula maris
TACCGTAATAGCATAATTAAAAAGATATCATGATATTTAATATTAAAGAAAAAGATGGTCCTAAATCCATTCTGGTTTTTCTGATGAGGTCACCTAAAGTCATAATTGTCGTTGGGTAACCTGATTTATAAAGACTACTTGGAATCCTTTGTTTTATCTGGTATTTTGGCGGGTATGAAGAGTTCAGTTGGAAATAAGGAAAGTTGCAGTTCTGTCTCACATGGGTGGGCATGCTGGAAGAAAAATAAACAAGGGTTATCTTGAAAGATAAAAAAAAATGAATAGGTTAGAACCTTAATAAACATAATTCAAAATAAGGATGATCTCGTGTTTACTGAAACTATAACCTACCCGGCTGCTCTTCTTGCAGGACTGCTCTCTTTTTTTTCTCCCTGTATTCTGCCTTTGATACCAGCCTATTTCTCTTTTATTACGGGATTGTCCCTTGATGAACTGACAGAAAACAAAAAGGAAACCCGTAAAAAAGTAATACTGTCCACTCTTTTTTACGTGGCAGGTTTTTCCTTTATCTTTATTCTTTTCGGAGCATCAGCCTCTTTTCTTGGCGGGGTTGCCAATCAATACGCCTGGGTTGTCAGATATATAGGTGGTGGCATTATTATTATTTTCGGGCTTCACCTTTTAGGAATTATTAACATTCAGGGATTTAATTTTGAAAAAAGAATCCATGTACGAAAAAGGCCCTTGCACCTTATGGGAACCTTTGTCATCGGCATGGCCTTTGGTGCTGGATGGAGTCCCTGCATAGGTCCCATGCTGGGATCAATTCTGATTGTTGCAGGAAGCCAGGATACTGTTCTTAAAGGGGTTTTCCTTTTAGCTGTTTATTCTGCCGGTCTTGCCATTCCATTTTTGATCATGTCCTATTTCATCAACTCCATTCTTGACTTCATGAAACGGGCAACAAAATTTATCGGGGTGATCAATAAAATTTCAGGAGTTCTATTGATTGCAATCGGTCTTTTATTGATCTTTGATAAATTCAGACTTCTTGCAGTCCTTTAGCGCCCAGGTTCTCCAAAAATCCCATGACAAACAATCCAAAACAATTTGCAGGGTTTATCACCATCGCAACCCTTACCAAATTATTGTTTAATATTACCCGAAGACTGATTTATCCTTTTGCACCTGAGTTTGCACGGGGCCTGAATGTAGAGCTTTCCGCCATCACATCCATTATTGCCATCAACCAGGCCACATCCCTATTCGGACCTGTTGGGGCCAGTTTTGCCGACAAATATGGATATCGGATTTTAATGCTGTTCTCTTTGGGACTGCTGACCATTGGAACCTTTGCCGTGGGTTTAATCCCGATTTATTCAGTACTTGTGATCTGCTTTTTTCTGGCAGGACTTGCCAAAAGTATATTTGATCCCAGTCTTCAGGCCTTTATCGCAAATTTTGTTCCCTTTGAAAAAAGAGGACAGGTCATCGGGATCACAGAACTTTCCTGGGCAGGATCGACTTTGGTCGGCATCCCCCTGGCCGGTATCACTATTGAACGTTTTTCCTGGCAGACGCCCTTTTGTATCATTGGAGGACTTTCTCTTGTCTGCTTTTTCATCATATTAAAGATCATGCCAAAGGATAAAAAAAAGGGCCGCACACCTGAAACCAGAACACCAATAATGTCAAACTGGAAAACCATTTTAAAAAACAAACAAGTTTTGTGCATTTTATCCTTTGTATTTTTCATGTCCCTTGCAAATGACAATCTTTTTGTGATTTACGGGGCCTGGCTGGAAAGTTCCTATGGCCTTTCTCTGGCAGCCATCGGGTTTGGAACTGTTTTCATAGGGCTTTCCGAAATTTTGGGGGAAGGCTGCACCGTGTTTTTCTCCGACAGGATCGGGTTAAAAAAATCCATCATCATCGGGGTATCCCTGTGCGCCTGCGCCTATTTTCTTTTGCCGCTTCTGAATATCGGTCTGGCTTATGTTCTGGCAGGACTTTTTCTGGTCTTTTTCTTCTTTGAATTCACCATTGTCACCTCCATGAGTTTATCCACAGAACTGGTGCCGGAACTAAGGGCATCAACCATGTCTGCATTTTTTGCCATTGCCGGAATCGGACGTGTTGCCGGTGCTTTTTCAGGTGGTATCATCTGGTCAAAGTATGGACTTTTGCCCATCTGCCTGATATCAGGATTCTGCACCTTTGCCGCCCTGATCTCTATTCTCATTGGTTTTTATCAGAACAAATCCGATACATATTGACAGATCCTTTTGTTTTTATTAGGGTTTTTCCTTATAAAGAATATTGATATTTTTTGTTTTAAACCATTATTTTATTAAGAGAGAACCTTATGAGCGAACTTCTAAGAACTGTATTTTTCAATAAACACCAGGATCTTGATGCAACAATAGTCGAATTTGGGGGCTGGGAAATGCCCATACAATATCCTGCAGGCATCATTAATGAACATATGGCAACCCGTAAAAAAGCCGGTATCTTTGATGTTTCACACATGGGCAGACTCTATTTTACTGGAAAAGATACTATACCTTTTCTGCAGTATGTCCTGACCAACAATGCCCTGGCCCTGGAAGTTGGTGAAAGTCAGTATACGCTGATCCAGAATGAGAACGGGGGCGCCATTGATGATGCTTATTTATACCGGTTTAAGCCAGAGGAGTATCTGCTGGTGGTCAATGCTTCAAACCGGGAAAAAGATGTGGCACATTTTAAAAAACATCTGTCTTTGTTTCAGGATATTGAAATGGTGGATAAAACCTTTGAGATGTCCATGATTTCCCTGCAAGGCCCCCTTTCCAAATCCATTATACAGGAGATTGTAACTGGCGGCATACTGCCTGAGCCTGCCAGAAATAATTTAAGCATTGTGGATATCAAAGGTGTTGAGACCTGTCTTGCCCGAACCGGCTACACAGGAGAACCTCTGGGATTTGAACTCTTCATTGAAAACAAAACCGCTGTTTTTATCTGGAACCTTTTATTGGAAAAAGGTGCTCTTCCCATCGGGCTTGGTGCAAGGGACACTTTACGGCTGGAGGCCTGTCTGCCTTTATATGGTCATGAACTGGGCATGGATCATGACGGGAATGAAATCCCTTTGTTTGCATCAAAATTATCCAAATTTGCTGTCAGTTTCTCCCCCCTTAAAGGGGATTTTATAGGCAAGAATGCCCTTTATCAACAATACCTTGCCTTCAAGAATATTACAGATCAAAAATTTGAGGATATTTCCCATTTGTCCAGGATGGTTATGCCCCTTGCCATTACGGGGAAAGGAATTGCAAGGGAAGGATACAAGGTGTTTTTAAAAGACCGGCACGTGGGATATATAACATCAGGAACCATGATCCCATTTCAGGAGCCCGAAGGAAGCGGGCTGAATTCTGAATTTAAAGAAGAGCCGAAAAGAAGAGCCGTTGCCATGGCATTGATCGACAGCACAATTTCTGAGGGTGAAATACTTGAAATAGAAATAAGGAAAAAACGATGCGACAGTATTGTCGTTCCCTATCATATGAGCTCGGAAGCACCGCCCTTTGTCCGGTCCATCCCCCATGATCAGTTGACATCCATCAAAGAGGCAAAGGAAGACGACAGCTATCCAAAACTTGCCCGGCGGCTTTTATCAAAGGCATTAAATAATCATACCTGGCGCCAGAAAGAGTGTATCAACCTGATACCGTCTGAAATGAGCCAGTCATACATGTCAAGGCTTTTGTCCATCAGCGACCCTGTAAACCGGTATGCAGAGCACAAAGAAATCAAGGCTTTTGCCGGAGAAGATGTTTTTTATTACCAGGGAACAGATTTTATCCGGGAGATTGAAAACCTATTAAATAAGGAATTTTCAAACTTTCTTGGGTGTAGAAATATCGAATCAAGGGTTATATCCGGTCAAATGGCCAATACAGCCGTTTTCAGTGCACTTGTGGATTTTCTTAACCGGGCGGACAGGAAAAATGAGCAGAGAAGAATCCGTAAAATCATGAACAACCACATTATCAAGGGAGGACACTTAAGTGCACAGCCCATGGGAGCGCTTCGTGATTTTGTGGCAAGAGATCCCAAGACAGAGAAACCAGCTGTTATTAATTTCCCCGTGGAAAAGGACAACCCCTATAAAATGGATATCCGCGCCTGTGAGGCCATCATAAAGGAGCATCAACCAGAGCTTGCCATTCTTGGGAAAAGCATGATTATCCATAAAGAGCCTGTCGCACAAATCCGAGCCCTTGTGGATGAATTTGCCCCGTCCTGCATTGTAATGTATGACATGGCCCATGTGCTGGGACTTTACGGCCAACATTTCCAGGAACCGTTCAAAGAAGGTGCCCATATAGTAACGGGGTCCACCCATAAAACCTATTTTGGTACCCAGCGCGGTGTAATTGCATCTGATTTCAATGAAGAAGATATGGAATATGGAATATGGGAAGCGGTCCAGAGAAGAACATTTCCAGGCAGTGTCAGCAACCACCATTTAGGCACCATGACAGGGCTTTTATTTTCCGCCTATGAAATGAATCATTTTAAAGACGTTTACCAGAAAGCTGTGATTTCAAATGCCAAGGCCTTTGCCGCTGCATTAAAGGAACAGGGACTTTCTGTGGCCGGAGATCCTGACATCTCTTTTACTGAAACCCATCAGGTCATTTTGAACGTCGGCTATGGGAAAGGGGCAAAAATAGCCCGGCAACTTGAAGAAAACAATATCATTGTCAACTACCAGGCCACCCCTGTTGAAGAAGGATTTACAGCCTCAGGAGCCCTTCGGATGGGCGTGTCTGAAATGACGCGGTTTGGCATGGAAGAAAAAGATTTTAAAACCCTTGCAGGCTTAATGGCAGATCTCATTAAAAAAGGATCTGCCGTTAAAAACGATATCATAAAATTTCGAAACAATTTTCTTGATATGCGCTATTGTTTCAATGAAGCAGATGTTCAGGATATGGCAATTTCTTTACTTGATGCGTTTAAATAATACCTGAACGAAAACCTTGTTCAGGCATGGCTTTAAGTCTTAGGATTTAGGTTTTAAGTTTTAACCTAAATCCTAAATCCTAAAACATTCTCGGATAGTTGCAAATCTCTAACCAAAATTGGAAAACTATATTTCGGAGTTTTCGGTCGGTCACTAAATAGCCTTTATTCACCCAAAGGCATTACAAACTTCAACAGCCAGGGCATAGATGATATCAAGGGGCAAATGCTGTTCAATATTTTTGTCAAACAGCAGCTTTGCTTCACTTGGAAAATCCTCATCGCCCTGCCAATATAGCACAGCAACGGGGATAGTCGGTGTAATCTTAAATAAAAAAGCGGCATCTGCAAGTTCAATTGGGATACCGCCTAATTTTTCACAGCCTTTTTTAAAAAGATCTATATCCTCCCCAAATCTTGCTGTAATCAAATCCGCTGGAATAGTGTGGGGCCCCCTGAAGAAAGCCGCCCCGCCCCTTATATCTTTTTCAGACACCCAGACCCCTGAAGGAAGCATATTTTTTGATTTCATCAGATAATATAAAATAAATAAGTACAAACAATTGTGATGGGGTTTCAAACCTGGTCCTTCAGGCCTGACTTCATATTTATTTAAATCCACACAATATGTATACCCCCATATATCTACAAAATATTGCTCTTTGATTTTATCAAATTTGCAGCCCGTTCTTGATATTACTTTTTCAGGGTCACAGGACTTAAGATCCAAAAAATTAGTTTTATCTATACTTTCACTCATATTGTCTCTTAACAAGAACAACTCCTCCCATTCTTATAATTATTTTAAGATTGTTTCCCCGTCATTTCATCAATGACAACTTTTATCACAAGAGTTTTTTCAAGCATCTCATCCGGATATTCAAATGAACGGTCTGAATATTGTGACATAATTATATTTAATGCCTGTATCTTTTCATCAGAATCTTCCAGGAATTGGGCTTTCCCCGATCCAATCACACTTTTAAAATCAATACCCCAGTCACATGCCAGACTCGCTTTTTTTAACCGGATAAGTTCATCAACCTCAAAACAAATGTTGGGATTTTTTTTAAGTAAATCAATCTTTCGTCCTTGTTTTGCACAATGGAAAAAAAGACATCCATCACTATAGCCAAAATTCATCGGGATCAGATACGGCTTATCTTCATCCACCATTGCCAGTCGACAGACATGGCTTTGCTTTAAAATTATTTCAATCTCTTCTCGATTTGTAATCTCTTTTTCTTTTCTTCTCATGCCAATGACTCCTTAAATATTATATATTCTGATTCAGATATGCCGCTCACTCCAACAGGACGTTCTATTCCATCATGGCAATCTGATCCGCCTGTTAATAAAAGATTATATTTTTCAGCCCAGGATTTCATTAACTCCTGGTGTTCTTTAATATGACCAGGATAATAGACCTCCAGGCCTTGAATACCTGCGGCAATAAATTCCGGCAAAATTTGTTTTACAATTTCAAGGGAAGGCAAAACTTCCTTATAGTGCCCTTTGCCCGTGAAAGATCCGGCTGCCGGATGGGCCAGGACTGCAAGTATGTGATTGTCCCTGATAAAATGAATTATCTCTTCTAATTTTATTCCGGAAGGAAGATAGGCCGGGCTGTTGTTTCCAATTATTGTATTGATAATATCCATATCCATAATCCCAAAAAATTCCTTTAAAGCAAGTGCAAAATGCCGTCTTGTTGCATTATTGCTGAAAGCGGATATATCTTCAAATGCCAGATCCCTTTTTAATAAAGCTGTTTTCCCGGCCGGTCCAAAATTTTTATTGATTTCATCAACCCTTGCCCTTGAAAGATTTCCTCCTCTTCCCTGAGCCAGAACATTTTGAAAGTCTTTTACAAACTTATCGTCTAAAAGTCTGGCTGATTTAAAATAGCACAATAAATGCAATGTGCCCGTAAAAAAAGATCGTTTAAACCGGATAGAAACCTCAACACCGGGGATTACCTCAATTTTATATTTTTCCCCTGCCAACACTGCATTTTTCAAGCCTTCCAAGGTGTCATGATCAGTAATGCCAATCGCCTTTATTCCAAGGGCTTTTGCCCTTTTAACCAATTGTTCGGGTATAAAATCCCCATCAGAGGCTGTTGTGTGATTGTGTAAATCAGCAAATATTTTTTGAACCATGATTTTCCTTTACCTCAAGGCCTTTATAAGCTTTTACCATAAAGGTTTTATACTGATTATCAGAAAAACACAATCTAAGTTTTTTTAAAAAAACATAAGATAATATTTGATTTTTTACAATTTAATGTTAGAAGAATACAAAGTCCTTTTGATAACAATAAGTTTGGAGACAATTAATAAAATGCTTAATACAGACAATGATATTGATATTATTAATGAACTTGGAAAAGTGAATTCCAAAGAGAATGCCAAAGCTGTATTTAAACAATATATGGATGATGAGCATTTAACCCGGATTTTAAAAATCAAGCACCCTGAAGTCTTAAAGAGGATTGCTGCTTCAATTGTTCTTTGCAATCCTTTTAAAGTGTTTGTCAATACTGGATCATCCGAAGACAGGCAATTTATCAGAACTCTTGCCCTTGAAAAAAAGGAAGAAAGCTCTCTTGCCATGGAAGGTCATACCATTCATTTTGACCTGGCCGACGAACAGGGCAGAATAGTTGACAGGACCTATTATATCGCAAATCCAGAAGACCTTGTCAGTTCTCTTGCAAACAGGATGGACAGGCCCACTGCCCTTGAACAAGTCAGATCCAATATGACTGATATAATGAAAGACATGACCATGATCATTGGATTTTATATAAGAGGTCCTGTGGGCTCTCCTGTATCAAATCCAGCTCTGGAAATTACAAGTTCTACTTATGTTGCCCATAGCGCAGAACTTCTCTATAGAAATGCCTATGCTGATTTTGACAAGGAAGTTGAAGCCCTTGGTCATTTTTTTACAAATATTCACAGCGAAGGCTTGAACAGGACCCAGGATCTGCCAGATGCAAGGGTTTTAATGGATCGCAAATTCATGACAACATATAGTTGGAAATGTACTTATGCCGGCAATACCTTGCTGCTTAAAAAAGGGAATCATAGGTTTGCCGTGGATAAGGCTGTGTATAGAAATTTTGGCAAAGAATTGTCAGAGCATATGTTTATCACAGGAATCCACGGGCTCAATAATCGCGTAACCTGGTTTGCAGGCGCCGCCCCCAGCGGATGTGGAAAGACCACCACGGCCATGGCAGGAAATGTCTTTATCGGTGATGATCTTGCCCAGATGTGGATCGCAGATGATGGCAGCATCCGGTCTGTCAATCCAGAATGCGGTATTTTCGGTATTGTTGAAGATGTTAATCTTGAAGGCGACCCTATGCTTATGAAGGTATTAAGACAACCCGGACACGAAGTGATCTGGTCCAATGTGCTCATTGATGAAAATAAGGTTCCCCATTGGGTGGGCAATAACGAAGACCAACCAGACAAAGGTTTTAATTTCCAGGGTGACTGGTATAAAGGTCAAACAGATAAAAATGGGAAACCCATCCCCGTTTCTCATCCTAATTCCCGCTCCACATTAAGTTGCGATTCCCTTGAAAATTATTCCCAGCAAGCAGAAAACCCTGAGGGCGCCCTGACAAGAGTTTTTACATACAGTGGACGGGATGCTGACACCATGCCGCCGGTCTGGGTAGCCAAAAACTCTGATGAAGGCGTTGTTATCGGAGCCTGTATTGTTTCCGCTTCCACAGCAACAGAAGTCGGCGTAACGGGTGTTAAAAGAGCGCCCTGGGCCAATGCACCCTTTATCCCTGGTGCTTTGAAGGATTATATGGATGCCCAGTTTAAATTCTTTGGAAGTGACAAAATTAAAGACGAGTACAAGCCTGTTATGGCAGGTCTCAATTACTTTCTCAGCGACAAGGCCAGGGGTGGAAAATCCCCTAAGCTTTTAGGAGAAAAAAAAGATGTAAAAGTATGGCTCTCCTGGCTTGAACGATATGCCCATAATGAAATAGATTATATTGTAACCCCTATTGGGAATATTCCCAGATATGATGATTTAAAATCATTGTTTAAACAGATTATTGATAAGGAATACACAAAAGAGCTGTACACAAAACAATTTTCCTTATACCTGGATAATATTATCAAAAGGATTGAACTTCAGCAGGATGCCTATGCTAAAGAACAGGGAATTCCCCAAACCCTGTTTGATATTCTGGACAAACAAAAAAAGGCGCTTCTGGCATTAAAGGATGCCCATGGAAGTATTCTATCACCGGAGGTATTAAGCAAATAGGCTGACGGGCATTTTTTAACATATGCTTTTTGAAGATCCCATAAGCAGGATATTCTGAAACAATTTACATTACAAGTTTCGGGCCGGAATTTTAATCTTTTCATGAACGGCGGGATGATTTTTCATCTCACCTTTTTCCATCCTCTTTTTCCATAGTTCTATAAAATGCTGTGACAATGTGAATAATCTTGATTTTTTATTGGACCCGTTTCTGATAAGATAATGTTTCGTGTATCTGAAAACACAAAAGTAAAGGAAAATCGATTATAAAATGACCCTTTATATTAAAAATGCAAGATTTATTGACTGGCAGAATCTGACCTTCACAAATACTGACATCCAAGTCAGCGAAGGTAAGGACGGTGGCATAAAGCTGATTGATAGCATACCCATTTTCCCCAGCGATCCGGCAAAGGTAGTGGATGCCAAAGGCAAATTTGTTACCAGATCTTTTGGATGCGGTCACCATCATATCTACTCAACCCTGGCAAGGGGGATGCCTGCGCCTGCTAAAACACCTGAAAATTTTATTGAAATACTCAAATATGTCTGGTGGCATCTGGATAAAAATCTTGACCTTGAAATGATTAAAGCAAGTGCTTTGGCCTCTGCACTTTATTGTGCCAAAAACGGTGTCACTTTTGTTATCGACCATCATGCCTCGCCTTTTAATATTGAAGGGTCACTTTTTACCATCAAGGAAGCCTTTGACTCCATTGGTCTTTCCCATTTGCTCTGCTATGAAATTTCCGACCGGGATGGTGAGAAAATCAGGGATAAGGGCCTTGCGGAAACAAAGAATTATCTTAAAGCGGGAAACCAGGGACATGTGGGGCTTCACGCCTCTTTCACCGTGGGAAACACCTGTCTTGAGAAAGCGATCACACTTGCCCGGGATTATAATACTGGTATCCATATCCACGTAGCCGAGGATATGTCAGATCAGGATCATTGTCAGCAAAACCACAATAAGCGTGTGGTTCAGCGGCTTTATGATGCCGGCGGTCTTGATTTGAAAGGATCAGTTTTTGCGCATTGTATACACCTTGATAAAAATGAAAAAACTATTCTGAGAGAATCAAAGGTCTGGGTGGCACAGAATGTTGAAAGCAATCTGAACAATAATGTCGGACTTGCTGATGTTGCAAATTATGGAGATCGCATCATGCTGGGTACTGACGGTATGCATTCGGATATGTTTAGAAGTGCAAAGGCAACTTTCTATCAGGGGCTGGGAACCGAAGGCATCAGTTTTCCCGGTATCTATGAACGATTCAGGAATATTCACAGGTTTATCAAGGAAAATGGTTTTCAAGGAGACAATGAAAACAACCTTGTGATCCTTGACTACAATGCACCCACAATAATGAATCAGGATAATTTTTTAGGTCACTTTGTCTATGGCATTGATTCATCCCATGCGGAAAGTGTTATCTCTTCAGGCCGTTTGATCGTGGAAGACAAAAAGCTTGTGACGGGCAATGAAGAAGATATTTTAAGGTTTGCCAGAGAAATGGGAAACAAACTCTGGAAAAAATTAAAATAAGGACCTCAAATGAAATAAATTGAGGTCCTAAATAATATGGAGGCGTTATGAGTGACAGATTTACCTGCCTTTCCCTGGAACAGCTTTTAAGCTGGATTAAACGAGATGAAAAGACAAGCAAAATTTTTGGAATTCCCAAGTCATTTTTTTTCCAGCCGTCTGAAAGTGATATTTTCAGAATTAATCAATACGGACGAGTTTTAGAAACACCCGTCGGGGTTGCAGCAGGGCCGCACACACAATTGTCACAGAATATTGTTTCATCATGGCTGACCGGTGCAAGATATATTGAATTGAAAACAATCCAGGTTCTGGACCAACTTGAGGTAACAAAGCCCTGCATCAATATGGAGGATGAAGGCTATAATTGCGAATGGTCCCAGGAGCTCAAACTTGAACAATCCTTGAATGAATATGTCAACGCTTTCATTGCCATATATATTTTAAAGAAAAGGCTTTTGCTCGGACAGCTTCAATCGGGCCGGGAAAATGATCCGGGATTTATCTTCAACATGAGTGTGGGCTATAATTTAGAAGGTATTTTAAGTCCGACAGTTCAAAAATTTTTAGATTCCATGGCAGATGCAGGAACAATCATTGATGAAAAAATGAAAATTGCCCAAAGTATATTCCCTGAAGCGGCTGATCTTGATATTCCTTCAACCATATCAGATAATGTCACCATTTCCACAATGCATGGCTGTCCTCCGGATGAAGTCGAGAAGATCGGGCGTTATTTTGTTGAAGAAAGAAAACTTTCCACCACCATAAAATTAAATCCCACCCTTTTGGGACCGTTCGAATTAAGGGATATTTTAAACAATAGGCTGGGGTTTGATACCATTGTTCCGGATATTGCCTTTGACCACGATCTTAAATATGATGCCGGGGTCAAGCTGATCAACAACCTTTTACAAAAAGCCCGGGCCTCAAATGTTGAATTCAATATCAAGCTGACAAATACGCTTGAGACCCATAACACCCGCGCATTGCTTCCTGAAAAAGAACCAATGCTCTATATGAGCGGCAGAGCGCTTCATGCCATCAGCATAAATCTTGCTTCAAAACTGCAGAATGAGTTCAATGGAAATCTGGATATTTCCTTTTCAGCAGGTGCAGACTGCTTTAATCTGCCGGACATTCTTTCATGTGGTCTTAAGCCTGTGACCATATGCTCGGACCTTTTGAAACCCGGGGGGTATGGAAGGATTGCCCAGTATTTATCCTCGATCAAAAATGCATTTGCTCAAAGCCATGCATCATCAATTTCAGAGTATATAAAGAAGACTGCACAGAACCATTTTACTGGCATTGATGATGAAAAAAGTGCTGCTTTGGTCAATCTCAAGGATTATGCAGAAATAGTAAAAAATAGTAAAAAATACCGGAAAAAAACTTTTCCCTGGTCAACCATAAAAACCAGCCGGAAACTTGATCCTTTTGACTGTATCCATGCACCCTGCAAATCCACCTGCCCTGCGGGTCAGGATGTGCCCTCCTATATGTATTACACATCAAAAGGCATGTTTAAAGAGGCGTTTCGCGTCATTCTTCAAACAAATCCTTTCCCCAATGTCCAGGGCATGATCTGTGATCATCCCTGTACACAGAAATGTACCAGGATCAATTATGACTCTCCTCTTCAAATCAGAGAAATCAAACGCTTTGTTGCACAAAACAGTCCTGAAATCCCCGAGCTTACACCTCTGGAAAATAATCATCTGACTGCTGCAGTAATCGGCGGAGGCCCATCAGGGTTCAGCGCCGCCTATTTCCTACGCATGAACGGATTCAGCGTGGATATTTTTGAAGCAAAGGATTTTGCCGGTGGAATGGCGGCAGATGCAATCCCCAGCTTCAGGCTTGACGACCTGAGCATCCAAAAGGATATTGACAGGATCATTTCTCTGGGAGTTAATGTTCACTATGGAAAAAATATTGAAAAGAAGTCTTTTGCGGCAATCAAAGAAAAATATGATTATGTATATATTGGTGTGGGAGCCACAAAAGCGTACCAGCTTGATATCCCAGGCTCTGATGCCAAAGGGGTATATGACCAGCTTGAATTTTTAAGAGGATTAAGACAAGGGAAAGGCAATAAAATAGGAAAGAATATTGTGGTTATTGGTGGCGGGAATTCTGCCATGGATGCATCCCGGGCTGCAAAAAGACTGGCAGGGGAAAAGGGGAAAGTCACTATTTTATACCGGCGAAGCATAAGGCAAATGCCCGCAGACCTGGAAGAAATCGATGCAGTAATGGCAGAAGGCATAGAGATTCAAGAGCTTGTGGCCCCTCAAAGTGTTATGTCAAAAAACGGCCGGGTTTCCGGAATAAGATGCCATAGAATGTCTTTGGTACAACCCGATTCAAGCGGAAGACCCAGGCCCGTTGTGATTGAAGGCTCTGAATTTGTAATTCAAACCGACACGATTATATCTGCCATTGGTCAACAGGTTGTAATCCCCTTTTTGACAGACCAGGAATTCAAGACAGATCCCAAAACATACCAGACAAACCTTGGAAAGGTTTATGCAGGAGGCGATGCCATAAGGGGTGCATCAACCTTGATCCGGGCCATTGGAGATGGTCAGAAAGCGGTTAACAGCATCATGACGGATGCTGCTATTTCCGGCAACGTTTTTTTTGACCATAAATCCCAGAAAAGAGATATAGACAAGCTAGAGGAAAAACTGGCCAAAAGGATCTTTGGTCCTGATCTTCTGGAAACAGATCTGCGTGTGACCTTCAGGTTATCACAACGGTCCGGGTTTGATCTTGTTTCCCGGACAATGACCAGAGAGATGGCAATTGAAGAAGCCGCTAGATGCCTTTCCTGCGATACGCTATGCAATATCTGCACAATAGTTTGTCCCAATCGTGCAAATGTTTCGTACAAGAATGTACCTTTCAAGGCCCAGACATATAAAGCAATTTATAAAAATGATATTGCCATTGTCGAGCAGGCTGGTGCATTTATAGTTTCCCAGACCCATCAGGTGATAAATATAGGAGATTTTTGCAATGAATGCGGCAATTGTACCACCTTTTGTCCAACATCTGGATCACCCTATATTGAAAAACCCAAATTTTATCTTTCCCGATCTAATTTTGAGGCTGACTTTGAGACTGATTCTAAAAACGGATCTTCCGCTTATTTTATGGAAAATCATTCAATTTTTAAAAGAAATAACAGAGAGCAGGTCTCATTAACCGAAAACAAAGATACCTATACCTATGATTCAAAAATAATAACGGCTATACTGGATAAAAAAAGCTTCAAGGTTATGAAAGTAGAGTTTAAAGCCCAACAGGATAAAGCCCCGCAAAATCAAGAGGTTGATCTGTCCGAGGCCCTGGAGCTTGGCTTTTTGTATAAGTCCCTTAAGCAATTTTTTGTAAATAGATAAAAGGAGGATTGTCAATCATGGCAATCGGCAAATCAGTAAACCGTATAGATGCAATCGCTAAGGTCACAGGCCGAGCAGAGTATACCGAAGATTTATACAAACCAGGTATGCTTGTTGCCAGATACTTTAGAAGCAGCATTGCCCATGGCCGTGTAAAGAACATTGATGTAGAGAAAGCAAAGGTTCTGGAAGGGGTAGAAGCTGTTTTCACTTTTAAAGACGTCCCTGAAAACAAATTTGCCACTGCAGGTCATCCTTTTTCCATAGACCCAGACCATCAGGATGTGGCAGATCGGCTGCTTTTGACCCGGGATATCCGGTTCATGGGAGATGAAATCGCCATAGTGGTAGCCCAGGATGAAATTATTGCCAGCAAAGCCTTGCAGCTCATAGAGATTTCCTATGATGAATACACACCCCTTATCCTGCCTGAAGATATATTAAAAAAAGATGCAAGACAGATTCACAAAGGCTCATCAAATATAGTGGGGGAGCACCAATATTCAACGCGTGACCTTCAGGTTATTAGCGGCGATGTGGATGATGCCCTTGAAAAGGCAGATTATGTGGTTGAAGGTAATTTTGAAACCGTCATGGTTCAGCATTGCCATCTTGAAAATCATATTGCCTATGCATACATGGATGATCTTGACAGAATCGTTATTGTATCCTCTACCCAGATTCCCCATATTGTCAGAAGAATTGTGAGTGAAGCCCTGAATATGCCTTTAAGTCGGGTTCGCGTCATTAAACCTTTTATAGGGGGCGGCTTTGGCAACAAACAGGATGTGGTGCTTGAACCCATGGTTGCTTTTTTGACCTTAAAACTGGATGGCAGGGCGGTTCAGATCAACCTGTCCCGGGAAGAATGCATGACAGGCACAAGGAATCGTCATCCTTTTCATATTAATGTAAAAACCGGAGTCATGAAAGACGGCACCATGGTGGCAAGAAAAATGGATGCCATCTCCATCACGGGAGGGTATGCTTCCCATGGTCATGCCATTGCCGCCGCCGGAGGCAGCAAACAAAGTTCTTTGTATCCCCGCATGGCCACCAAGTTTCATGCAAGGACCCTGTATGCCAATATTCCCGTGGCAGGTGCCATGAGAGCATATGGATCACCCCAGGTCATTTATGCCCTTGAATGTGCAACAGAAGATGCAGCCAGGAAAATCAATATGGATTCTGTTGAATTCAGACTTAAAAATATTGCCCGCCAAGACGATATCAACCTGTTATCCGGCAAAAAAATTCTTTCCTGCGGCCTTGCCGACTGCCTGCTTAAAGGCAAAGCGTTCATGGACTGGGACAAAAAAAAGAAAGAATATGAAAAGTGTAAATCAGGACCCATTCGAAAGGGTCTTGGCGTGGCCTGCTTAAGTTATACATCCGGGACATATCCTGTCTGTGTTGAAATTGCAGGGGCTAGAATTTCCTTAAACCAGGACGGTACAGTCCATGTAATGGTAGGTGCCACGGAGATCGGCCAGGGATCGGATACGATTGTAGCTCAAATGGCGGCCGAGACCCTGGGGCTTGCCTATGAACATGTAAGGGTGGTCCAGACCCAGGATACTGATGTATCTCCTTTTGACACGGGGGCCTATGCTTCACGGCAGGCCTATGTCGTAAGCAATGCCGTTTTCAGGGCAGCCGCGGATTTAAAGAAAAAGATTCTTGACCATGCCGGTTTAATGACAGGAAAAAAAGCCAGGGATCTCAATATTATAAACGGCAAGATTGTGGATACCCATACCAATGCGTTTCTCATGGATATGAAAACCCTTGCCATTGACAGTTTTTATCATAAAGAGCGTGGATGTCAACTGACGGCAGATGTCTCACACAAAACAACAACCAACGCTCCCGTGTTTGGCTGTACCTTTGTTGATATCACAGTTGATATCCCTCTTTGTAAAATCAAAATCAATAAAATTATCAATGTCCACGATTCAGGCATAATCCTGAACCCTGTTCAAGCCGGAGGCCAGGTTCATGGAGGAGTCTTCATGGGGATCGGTGCCGCACTTTCAGAAGAACTTATGATCAATCCTGCAACTGGTTATATTTACAATAACAATCTTCTGGATTATAAATTTCCCACATTCATGGATCTTCCCCAGATTCACCATGATTTTGTGGAGACATTTGAACCCACTTCGGGCTATGGAAATAAATCCCTTGGCGAACCTCCTGTTATTTCGCCACCGCCGGCCATAAGAAATGCCCTGCTTGACGCAACCGGAGTCAGTATCAACTCCCTGCCCATATCGCCACACAAATTATTCACGGCATTTAAAAAAAACGGGCTGATGGTTTCAAAAGGAGATGCAGATGTTTGATTTAAAAAAACATATGAAAGCCAATTCAATAGACCATGCCATTGCGCTTTTGCTGGAAAACCCTGATGCCAGGCTCATTGCCGGCGGTACGGATGTGTTGATTAAACTGAGAAATGGAAAGCCGGGATTTTCCGAGCTTGTGGATATCCATAGCCTGGAAGAATTAAATTTTATCCAACAGGATGAAAAAAATAATATTCTTATTGGTTCCGGTGTTGTATTCACAGACATTATTCAATCAGACATCATCAAAAAGCATATCCCCATGCTCTGCGATGCAGTCCAAAGTATCGGCGGGCCGCAGATCAGGAATATTGCCACCATTGGCGGGAATAATTGCAATGGGGTCACCAGCGCAGACAGCGCCTCAACTCTTTTTGCATTGAATGCTGTTTTAGAGATCCGGGGGAAAGGCACGACCCGGCAGGTTCCAGTTTCAGATTTTTATCTGGGACCCGGCAAGGTGGATTTAAAAAAGGGTGAGATCCTGACCACATTCAAAATCACACCTGAAAATTATCAAGGATATTTTGGATATTTTTATAAATATGCCATGAGAAATGCCATGGATATTGCCACCATAGGATGCGCCGTCAGTCTGAAAACCAAAAAACATATCATAGAAGACTATCGAATAGCATATGGTGTAGCAGGCCCTGTTCCCATGCGCTGCCCGAAAACAGAAAAGTCAGTGATAAACAGGAAAGTCTCAAAAAGTCTTTTAGATGAGATATCACAGACCATTGAGACCGACGTGAGCCCGAGAACCTCCTGGCGGGCCACAAAAGATTTTCGGATGAATATTATAAAAGAGCTCTCAAAAAGAGCCACAAAAGAGGCTTTGCTAAGAGCCGGGGAGGAGGTGTAGATGACAACATTCAGGGAAATCACATTCTCCATAAATGGAAGACCGCGAACACTCTATATTGACATGAGAAAATCATTGCTTGAGGTTTTAAGACAAGACTTAGGTCTTACCGGTGCCAAGCAGGGATGTGGGGTGGGTGAATGCGGCGCATGTTCTGTCCTGGTGGACGAGGTTTTAGTGGATTCCTGTATTTACCTTGCCATCTGGGCAGACAACAAAAATATCCGGACCATTGAAGGGGAAGCAAAAAACGGGAAATTGTCCAGGGTACAGCAGGCCTATGTGGATGAAGGGGCTGTGCAGTGCGGTTTCTGCACCCCGGGTTTTATCATGGCAACCACATCTTTTACCCAAAAGTGTACGGGGGAAAAAATCACAGAAGATGAGATACGAAAGTCCCATGCCGGTAATTTATGCAGGTGTACTGGATATCAGAACATTTTAAAAGCAGTTGAGAAAAGTATACACCCTGACAAGGAGTAAAAAGCTTATGAGCAAAATATTATTAAAAAATTGCTATTACATACTTAAGTCGTGTCACGAGAAGGGACTTAGGGGATATGATTTGCTGATTGAGGACAATCGGGTGGCAAAGATCGCTAAAAATATTGATTTTTCTTCCTCCCCTTCCTTGTCCCTTTCCTCATCCCTTTCCTTATCCAAGGATGACCGGATTATCGATTGTTCCACCCATGTGGTTGTACCCGGATTTGTAAATACCCATCATCATTTTTATCAGACACTGACCCGGAATCTTCCCAAGGTGCAGAATGCAGAACTATTTGAGTGGCTGGTCTATCTTTATGAGATATGGAAACATCTGGATGAAGAAGCCATTTATACATCATCCATGCTTGCCATGGGTGAGCTTCTCAAGACAGGATGTACAACGTCCACAGATCATCATTATATTTATCCCCACAGCGTAACGGCAGACATCATGGGGCTCCAGTTCAAGGCAGCAGAAGAATTGGGGATGCGGTTTTCCCCGACCCGGGGTTCCATGTCCCTGAGCAAGAAGGATGGCGGGCTCCCTCCGGATACACTGGTTCAAACTGATGATGAGATTTTACAGGACAGTGAAAGGGTTATAAATCAATATCATGATGACTCTGAACTCTCCATGAAAAAAATTGTATTGGCGCCCTGCAGCCCTTTCAGCGTTACAGAGGATTTAATGAAAGAATCTGTAAAACTTGCCAGAAAGTATGGGGTTTTGGTCCATACCCATCTGGCGGAAACAAAAGATGAAAATGATTTTTGTCTTCAGATGTACGGCAGAAGACCCCTGAAGCTGATGGAGGACACAGGATTTATAGGAGAGGATGTCTTTTATGCCCATGGAATTCATTTTAACGATGACGAATTAAAAATCTTAAGCGATACAAAAACCCACATTGCCCATTGTCCTTCGTCTAATATGCGGCTGGGTTCTGGTATCTGCAGGGTAACTGAAATGCTGCCCACCCATATTAATGTGGGTCTGGCCGTTGATGGTTCCGCATCCAATGATACCTCGGATTACTTAGGAGAGATGAGGACTGCTCTCCTGTTACAGAGAGTGAAATACGGGGCCGGGGCTGTCACCACAAGAGATATTTTTAAACTGGCAACAGTGAATGGTGCAAAACTCCTTAATTTTGAAAAGATCGGTCAGCTCCAGGAAGGCTGGGCTGCGGATATGGCTGTTTTTAATATTAACAGACTGGAGTATGCTGGATCTTTGTCTGATCCTCTGGCAGCCCTGATTTTTTCAGG
>JACNHV010000043.1 GCA_014383445.1 Candidatus Desulfobacula maris
CAAGAATTTCGGAAGAATAGATTTCAGATAGCGTAACACCTGCTCCCACAGAAAGCTCTTTATTATTGAGTTCAATTCCCTTTAATTCTTCCAAACGGCTGATATCCAGCAGATATTTTTTATCAAGTCCCTCCGACCTTAGATCAACCATTACGTCGGTGCCTCCGGCAATGATCTTTGTGTCTTCTCCCTTTTCCCATAAAAAGCTAAGGGCTTCTTTTAAATTCAGGGGTCGTATGTATTCAATATCAGTCATTATCGCCCCTCACTTTTTTAAGTTGATTCAGTTGACCCGTAAGTTTTGCAGCTTCCTTGACTGAAGCAAAAATCTGGCTGTATCCCGTGCATCTGCAAAGGTTTCCGGACAGGGCTTTGGAGATCTCTTCATGGTCAGGATCAGGGTTCTCTGCTAACAGAGCATGGGCACTCATCAAAATGCCGGGTGTACAAAAACCGCATTGAACCCCATGGTTTTCCATAAATTTTTCCTGAACAGGTGCCAGGTTCTCTTTTGTGGCAAGTCCTTCCACGGTAACCACTGTTGTACCATCAAGCCGGGCTCCCAGCATGAGACAGGAATTAATGGCTTTGCCATCAACATTAATGGTGCAGGCACCACACTCGCCAATACCGCACCCTTCCTTGGTTCCCGTAAGTTTCATCAGGGATCGTATTGCTTCCAAAGCCGTTATATGAGCGGGTATGTCCAGGGCTGCTTTCTGCCCGTTGATCGTAAATTCAATATGTACCATGTTAAAACCTATTCTCTTAATCCATCATCTTAATCCGTCCTGGCCCTTGATTTCATCCACGGTTAATCCCCCCACCCTTGGAGAAGGACGGCCTGAATCGGTCACACCGACGATGAGTACCAGCTCATTGTCCATGGGAGCATCGGGTATTCTGACTTCCATGGCATCAAAATGAGACCTGACAAAGGCAGCATTTTTGTGTCCCAGGGGAAGATCAATGGCCGTACCGGGGCCACCCAGTTTTTTTGCAGAGGGCAAAAGCGCTTTTCCACCGCCGACATTGGCCCGGATCGGCTTTCCTAAAGCAGGATGCATAAGAGCGGCACAATGTTCCCGCTCTCCTGCCAACCCTGAAATTGCAGCCTTTCCATAGCTTTCCACATCTTCAGGCGCGATTCCCAGGGCGGCAACCGCCTTTTTAGTCAACATATCACCCAGCTCCTCACTCCAGGCATACAGCAACGACAGGTCTTCCTGGTAAATACCGGCATAGGGATTTTTAAACACAACGGCACAAGCAGCCTTGCGGGTTGATTTTTCCAAAGTTTTTACACCATCCATACGGGTTTCTTCAACAAAGGTATAAATTGTTCTGATTTGTGGTTTTATTTCACTCATTTTATTTCACTCCTTTATGTCCAAAATAATAGTAATTGTTATAAAATATCAGGTTGTAAAATGGAAAATACAACATTCTCCTATCGCATTATTCCCGGCAAAAACAGTGCAATCTGGGGAAAAACAGTCACAAGGAAAACCACAGCAAATATGGCAAAAAGGAAAAAAACTGCCCCCTTGAAAACCGTTCCCATGGGAACTTCTGCTACACCGGAAATAACAAATATATTCAACCCAAGGGGCGGCGTAATGAGACCTGCCTCCATCATCAAGACAGAAATAACACCAAACCATATGGGATTAAATCCAAGTTTTAAAATCGTCGGGAATATCACCGGCAAGGTTAATACCATCATGGATGTTGCATCAAGGAAACATCCAAGGACAAGATAGCAGATGAGTATGAAGGTCAATATGGCATATCGGGATAACTCAAGCTCGGAAAGGTATAGAGACAGGTTCATGGGAATCATGGTCAATGCCATGAAATAGGTAAAAACATATGCACCGGCCAGGATAATAAAAATCATGACGGAAATCTTTGTGGTGGATGTCATGGCCTCCTTCAGAGAGGGCCAGGTCATTTTTTTCCTCATTACGGTTACAACAAACAGAAAAAAAGCGCCCACAGCACCTGCTTCCGTGGGGGTAAAAAACCCCAGATATATCCCGCCCATGACAAGGAAAAAAACGACGATAAGCTCCCAGACACTTTTGAGGGATATAATCTTTTCTCTAAAGGGGACCCTTGCAGGATTTGATGGTGCAGCCTGGGGTTTTATCATAACCCAGATAATGATAATAAAGATATAAGCCAGGGCAAGTAAAAAACCGGGTAAAAAACCGGATATTAATAATTTTCCAATGGACTGTTCCGTGAGTATCCCGTAAACAACAAAACCGATGCTGGGGGGGATTAAAAATCCCAGGGTACCGCCTGCTGCAACGCTTCCAGTAGCCAGACGGGTATCATAATCATATTTTTTCATTTCAGGCAGGGCCACTCTGCCCAAAGTGGCTGCCGTTGCCACAGAAGACCCGCAGATGGCTGCAAAGCCTGCACAGGCACCAATTGTTGCAATGGCAAGACCGCCGGGAAGCCTTCGAAGCCATTTATCCGCGACACTGTAAATCCCCTGGCTCAATCCCGAGACTGAAGCCAGTTCTCCCATGATCACAAATAAAGGAATTACAGTAAAAGAATAGGTTGTAAATGTTCCATAAAAAGATCTTACCAATGTGGGCAGGGCCACGGATATATCAGTTAAGGAACTGATGCCCCAAAATCCGACAAAAGCAAGGGAAAACCCAATGGGCATACCAATAATCAAAAGTAAAAACAATCCTGCGATTCCAACAATTCCAATGGTCTGAGGGTCCATATAAACGTCCTTTGAATGTCAACACAAATGCATATTAGCTTTCCGCAGCTTTTGTCTCAAAGAATCCTCGAACAGACTCAATGAGTGTTATGAGTAATTCCAGGCACAAAAGTACTGCACCGGCACTCAGAAGAAAATAAAGGGGATACAGTGGTATCCCTAAGGTATCAGTGGTGGTTCCAGCTTGGAGTTCTTCAATACCCATGATGACACCATACCATACAAGCATGCCGATAATCTGAAAACTGAGGAGTATGGTTATAATTTCAGTAACCCTTGCGAGCCTTGGTGGAAGGGCATTGGTTAACATGGTCACTTTGACATTGGCACCAGACTGATGCGTATAGGCCATTCCAAGAACTCCAAAAATGGCCAGCATGAATTCACTCATTTCAATGGCCCCTGGTATGGGTTTTGAAAGAAAATACCGCCCGATCACATCAACGGTGGTGAGCATCATCATCACAATGACCCAGCCCATTCCAAGGAACAGAGCAACCTTCGTGAGACCGTCAATTATTTTTTTGAATTTGAAAAACCAATCCGGGGAACTGCTCATCATATTATTGTCCTAAGTCCAAAAATTTATAGAAAAAAGACATCATCTGCCGGAATATTTTTAAAATACCCCGGCAGATGACCTTGGATAATTGTCTGTTTGATTAAAAGACGGGGCAAGATTTAAAGCTGACCCCAAGCTTATCCTGTTCTTCTTTGAACATAATAAGGGCTTTTTTGGCCATCAGTCCTTTTGCTTCCAGTTCCTCAGCCCATTTGACAAGCATTTCACTAAACTTTTTATCCCAGTTTGCTTGTTCTTCCGCAGAGAGTTCCTCAATTTCAATGGTGTTTTTGAATCCGGACATGGTCTCGTCATACCAGTGTTCATCAAAGATACCGGCAACTTTATATGCATTTCTACCCACAT
>JACNHV010000042.1 GCA_014383445.1 Candidatus Desulfobacula maris
CGTCTTGCCAAGAATGACCTGGGGCAACAACGCCCGGCAGCACACGTACTTGTTAGTGTGCATCGTCACATAATCAGGTAAAATTAAAAAACATAATTTTTAGAGTAGGGTTTTAGAATATGGCAAGCAAACATTTACACAAGGCAAAAAAGAACAAGAATGACGAGTTTTATACTCAGCTTTCAGATATTGAAAAAGAATTGAAGCACTATAAACACCACTTTAAAGATAAGGTTGTTTATTGCAATTGTGATGACCCTCGTGTTAGCAGTTTTTTCCACTATTTTTCTTATAACTTTGAAAGACTCGGTCTGAAAAAATTGATTTCATCATGTTATCAAAATCAAAATATGGATTTATTTAGTCAACACAATGTCGAGCAAGCGATTTACTTAGAATACGAAGGAGACAAAAACGGGAATCGTGTACCAGACGTAGAAGAAATCGGATTAAACTATTTCAACGGTGATGGAGATTTTCGCAGTAAAGAAAGCATTGAGTTATTAAAACAATCAGACATTGTTGTTACAAATCCCCCCTTCTCCCTGTTCGCTGAATATTTCAATCAACTTATTGAACATAAAAAGCAGTTTTTGATAATTGGAAGTTTAAATGCGATGAAGCATAGTGAAGTTTATCCATATTTCCAATCCAATCAAATTTGGTTTGGGGCAACAATGTTTAATGGTGGAGCAACGTATTTTATTGGTAGTCCTGACTTATACGACCCTGAAAAAATGTCCAACCCAAAGAATGCTTACATAGAAGATGGGAAGTTGTTTTGGAGAGTGAATGGTGTAAGGTGGTTCACAAATCTTGAACACAACAAGAGACACGAAGAATTGATTTTATATGCAAAATATAATCCAGAAGATTATCCTAAATATGACAACTATGATGCCATTGAAGTATCGAAAGTGGTAAAAATACCAAAAGATTATTCTGGTGTTATGGGTGTTCCCATCAGCTTCTTGGACAAATATAACCCCAATCAGTTTGAAATTATTGGGTTGTCTATGAAGGCTGGTTTTGGATTACAAAGCCACAAGTTCTATGATTCATATAAAGAGATTAGACAAAATGGTACATTTACTGGTTCGTCGGGGAAAAAGACTAACGGGAATCCCATGCTTGTAGGGAAACCCAAGAAGGGGAATTATTATATAGACGAGTTTGGAAACTGTGCCCACGCAAAATATGATAGATTATTCATTGTAAATAAGAGTCTCCAATAACTTAAAAGGTCTTTCTCATGGACATCAATCTCGAAGAAATTACCATCCGTGAATTAATTGACGGCTATCAGGACAACCGAGAAGACGGTGTTGTCGGCTACGGTGGCAGGTTGGATATTCGCCCTCCATACCAACGAGAGTTTATTTACGAGCCTGCCCAACGAGATGCAGTGATTGACACGGTGACGAAAGGTTTTCCGCTCAATGTAATGTATTGGGCTGTTCGTGGCGATGGCAATTTTGAAGTGATTGATGGTCAACAACGCACCATTTCGATTGCACAATATGTGAAAGGGGACTTTTCTTTTAAGGATAGATATTTTCACAATCTCCAGAAGGATGAGCAAGAACAGATTTATGAATACAAATTGATGATTTACTTTTGTAGTGGTACAGATAGTGAAAGATTAGATTGGTTTAAAACAATCAATATCGCAGGAGAAGAATTGTCAGACCAGGAATTAAGAAATGCTGTATATCATGGTTCTTGGGTGACAGATGCAAAACGCTATTTTAGTAAAAGGGGCTGTCCTGCATACCAGATAGGAAATGGCTATCTCTCAGGGAAGATGATTAGGCAAGAATACTTGGAAACCACAATTAAATGGTTGGCTTCTATCGAAGATAAATCAATAGAAAAATATATGGCAAAGCATCAACATAAATCTGATGCAAGCGAATTGTGGACTTATTTTCAAAGCGTGATTGATTGGATTGAAAAGGTTTTTCCGAAGTATCGGAAAGAAATGAAGGGTTTAGATTGGGGATGCTTATATAGAAAATATAGCGATAAATCTTATGATTTAGATAAGGTTTCAAAGGATGTTGAAAGGCTTTATAAGGATGTCCATGTTGAAAACCGAAAAGGTATTTTTGAGTATATTCTTGGCGGTTCAGTTGAAACTAAGTTGTTGAATATTCGTCTTTTTGATGATTCTGTTAAGAGAAAAGTTTATTTGGAACAAACAGAAAGAGCCGAAAAAGAAGGTGTTTCAAATTGCCCACTTTGTACAATTGGACATGATGCAAATAAGTCTAAGATTTGGGATGAAGACGAAATGGACGCCGACCATGTAACCGCATGGAGTAAAGGCGGCGCAACAGACGAGAAAAATTGTCAAATGTTGTGCAAGACGCATAACAAAGTGAAGGGGAACAAGTAGTTAATAAGTGGTTGTGAACAACTCCGATTTTAGTTTATGCTACATTATCGGATAATGATGTACCGCCCCACATTTACAATGATGAACCTTGAAAATCTGGACTGAATATTTCCGTCCACAATTTCTACAGGTCAACCGAATTGTAGGGAGAGAACTGGGTCTGGAATCCCAGTTATTGATTAACTCCATACTCCCTCCTTTCTCTTTCTTATAGCGTTAGAAAGCGTTAATTGAGTAAAAGTAAAAGAAAGATGACTAGGGTTTATTGTTGTCCACAACCATTTTTATTATAGTTGCTTTTGGGTGGGTTGTCTTTGAAATCTAAAAGCACACTAACAAAGCGTGCAGCGGACTCGTGGGATTCGCACCGTTTTTCAACATCATCTAGGCTCGTACATTTACCGTTTAGCGGCTGGGTCGCCTGCCCCCCACGAGCCGCTAACGCAAACCGTTAGAAAGCAGGGCTTCGAGTGTCGCAAAAAATCGTTCTTGATTTATGTTGTAAAGCAGGTGGCATGTCCGTCGGTTTTGTCCGTGCGGGTTTGCTAGTCATTGGTGTTGATATAGAGCCACAGCCTAATTATCCATATAAATTTTTTCAGCATGAAGGGCTTGCTTTTCTAGATAAATACGGCAAAGATTTTGATTTGATAAGCGTAAGCCCTCCGTGCCAGAAATACTCCAAGTCTGCTAAACAATGGCGCAAAGAAGGTAAACAGTATCCAGATTTGATTGCCAATTTCCGAGAATTGCTTATCAAAACTAAAAAGCCTTATATTATCGAGAATGTTCCTGGTGCGCCACTTATCAATCCAATCTTTCTAAATGGTGCAATGTTTGGTTTATTCGTTCATCGTCCACGTTTTTTTGAGTGTAATTTTTCTGTTATTCAGCCTGCTATGCCGGATGTCCCGCGTCCGGTAAAAATGGGTCGGCCTGTCAAAGAAGGTGATTATATTCAGCCAGTTGGTCATTTTTCAGGGGTTGCTTATGCCAGAAAGCAAATGCAAATAGATTGGATGACAATTGCGGAGTTAGCGCAAGCAATTCCGCCCGCTTATTCTGAATACATTGCAAAACAGTGGCTTATTAATTCCGCCCTGCTTTCTAACACCACATGCAGCCGACAAGGGGAATCATCCCGCAACAATAGTTTATTCTCCACTGAAAACAATCCCGTTTCCAGTGATGGCACTAGCCCCGCCCCTTGCGGCTAATGCTTACCGTTAGGCGGTTAGGAGCATAGCCTTATGATTAGCAACGAACAATACAACCGCATC
>JACNHV010000040.1 GCA_014383445.1 Candidatus Desulfobacula maris
TTGGGATAGCTGTTGCCGTCAGGACCGTGCATTATAAACTTCCAGCGACCACCTTGAGTGAACTCAAAAATCTCGAAGGTGTTGGAAAAACCTTCAGGCCCCCACCACAAAGCCAGCAAATCAGCTGATGCAAAAGCGCGATAGATTTCATTGGGTGTGAATGGCACGTTCCTGGAAGTATGCAGTGTTCTGTCTTTGGTCATAACCGTGACTCCGAGGTAGGTTGGTTTAGTACGGCAATGTTAAACTCAGCTGTGCCGTTTTTTGGCGTCAGCTGGAGCTTCGCCTGTTAGCGATTTATATGTACGCGAATGACTGAGGTGCATAATTTATATCAAACTCTTTTAGCTCCTTTTGCTTTTTGTATCTTTTCGCGCTTTTCACTTTTATTGCGTGCCCGATGTCTTTTCCTGAAAAATAACTGTCATAGAATTCTTTGTCTATGCCCGAGTGCTCCATAGTATGCGTCCATAACTCCGAAAGCTTTAAAGACAAGATGTCTTCAATTTCAAATTCACCAATAACCTTGCTTATTGGGCTAGACGCATAAATTATGACCTTTTTAACAGATGGGTTTTTAAATATTGCCCGCCTAAACTCATATTTTTTCTCACCTTCAAGGATTAATTCCGCATACTTTGGCTTAATTGACAATAAAACTTTCATTAGACTCTGATGCCTCTATTATTTGTTCAAATTGATCTTTCGTAATTTCTTCAAACCCACGCGGTACGCTTGAGGTATCAGTAATTACCCCCATTTCAATCAAAGCCTTTAGATTGGGCCTACGAGGAAAGGAATAAAGATATAAAAAATTCACTACGAATGGTTTGTATCGTTGATTATAGTCCCAATGCTCTTTAAGTTGACCGTCTGTAAATACACTTCTTTTTCTACACAAACTGATAAATTCATCAGCGTCTTTAATCTCGGTAAATACATTGTCCACAACACCTATAGTAGTCACTACAGAAGTATAATACGCATTGGTACCCGGTGTTTTTGTTCTGTAAAAGATAATGATATCTCCAGGACGTAAATTTTTATAATAAGATCTTGATATGTAAACTTTTTGTATGGCGTTTCTGTGTGGTTGATTTTCTACAAAATCGTCAGGTGACTCGTTATTAAGTATAGAGTCTGGGAATAACTCCGTATGGTATGAAGGGTAAATAGGCACGATAAAGTATCTTCTATCCTTTTTAACAAATGGATATGTTGGCTTAGGGTGTTCTTGGTCTGGGTCAGGATGGAAATCTTTTACAAATACTTGTTCATCGCCCGTAGCCGTGTGCTTGAGGCCGTATAATTGAAAGCCCCAGTCCAGCAATAATCCAATCAGTCTTTCTTGTTCCTCTGTGTAATCAAACAAAGTTACATATATTTCATCGACCTGATTATTCAATGAGTTATCGAATACAATTTTAAGGAATCGCTCACCGAGCTTAAATCCGTTAGATATAACCTTAAATGTTCCAATCTTAAGCCTTTTCTTATGATCGAATAGTGGTTCTATATCGGAGTAATTTTCATTCTTGTCTTCAATTTTGATATATAAAAATGCTAGCATTTCTCCACGGTCAGACCTACATACATACGCCACCTCATCCGATTTTGAATTAAACCATTTATCAAAACCCTGATAATCATTGCGAAATGAGTCAAAAAATTGGTCTTTCAGGTTGATGTTCCCAAAATACTCTTTACTTACTGATAATGTTTTGTAATCAGCAAGGTTTGGATTTTCAGCTGATACCTTTTCGAGAAAGCTATCGATTGAGAAAACCAGATTGCTTATGCCAAGTTCGGCAGCCTTTCTATGAATGCCTCGATCTTCAGTGATAAGGTAATTAACGCGTTCAGCATATACTTCTTTGAGTAATGAAGTATCAATCGCATCATTATCGCTACTATCGAACTTCTCTCTTATTTTTGTTATTGCAGTAGTTTCTGGTGCTTCTGTTTTTAACAGGTTGTAATTCTTTATTTTTGTTTCAATTGTTTTTACAGTTCTATCATCTTTATGCTTTTGTATTTCCTGCAATGAGAGTGGATGTATACATTTTTCATAGTGAAGCTTATCAAACCACCCAAAAAGAACCCCTATGTCTTCATTTACTACTCTATTAGCTTCCCTATGAATCAATATATTTGTGTCTAGTAATATTCGCACGGTGGTTTCCTTCCTATAATTTCCGTAATGAAATTAATTAATCCTTCAATTTTGTCTGATACATCAAACAATAAGTGTGGAATCTCTAAATAGTTTGCTACATCAGCAGAGTAGCTGATTTCTTCATCTTGAAAAGACGATAATAAGTTTACGTTATAATGTATGCCGTCACGACGTGCTATTTTATTTTCAATATTAGCAATGGAATCATGTAGCGTTATGATAGCCACTGGTGAGATAGCTGCAAAAGTCTCCTTAGGTATACGATTGATTTCATGTTTTGTATTTAACAAGCAAAAATGACCATCGAGTATAGAGAGGACGCTTTTATCTAAGTATTGATCTATAGCAGCTATTAATAAATCTTGGTTGCTATCAATATTTTTCACTCTTTTATCTTTATTATCGACGTCTTCATTTTTTAACTTTTTTATCAGCTGGCTAGCTGAATAGTGCTTTATATGTAATTCGTCAGTAATTTTCTTACAGAGCGTTGTCTTACCAACCCCATGGACTCCACCAACGAAAATTATTTTTTTATCCATATCTTATTCATTCGCTAAAAGCGACTTCTACAGTTCTCTGTTAACGGAGTTAAGGAGAAACTGTAAAACTCGGTTTTGTATTGTTTAAATTTCTTCAGTTTTGAACAGGCAATGAATGCCAGAAAGCGTATTGAACGGATCATCTGAGCGGGCAAATAAGCCGGAATCCCTATAGTTTTATCCGGGCTAAATAATTGCTTTTCCATGTATTTTTATTATTCCTGTTGAAAATTAGTGATTTTTATAATTTTCAGCAGATTACCGCTTTTTGTATGAGCAGGTCAATGGTGTATCGGAGTCTCATCGCTATTGAATCAACAAGGTATGGCGCCTGCCTTTTATTTCTGAGCATCCGTTTCACACACTACAGCGGTCCTGCCTTCGTAGTTAATTCCTTTTAGGTGTGCGAGTTGCTTTCTTTTATGCCAAAAGAAAGTAACCAAAGAAAGGGCATCCCATTTGTGTGGCCTGCGGCTTCCCGAAAATAGCAGCATTTTGCAAGGCACGTAGCGATTCGCTCCTCGATAATAGCTCCTGCATTATTCTACCTACGGACGTCCTGTCCTAGTGCTCAACGCTACTCAAATGACATCCTTGTCATTTGACCTTACAAAACCCCACTATTTACGGCACACAAAAAGGGCGGTAAAGTCAAAAGCCTAACTTCGATTTTTTTGCCCCTCCCCCCTTTAAGCCCGCGGAAAAATTGTGCTCAGATCGGGGTGAATTGGCAAGGATGCCAATTCAGGCGTAGCGGCGGTTTGGCCCCCCCCTTCCCCCCCCGCCGGTTGGGGACTATTTTTTTTTGGGGGGGGGTTGGTGGGGGGGGGTTTTTTTGTTTCTTTTTTTTGCTGGTGTCAAAAAGGAACATGCCCACGCTGGCAAAAAAAGCTGTGGGGGGATGAAAGCAATTGTGTGTGAGAAAAAATTATGTAAGACTGAA
>JACNHV010000039.1 GCA_014383445.1 Candidatus Desulfobacula maris
CGCCCAGGACAGACAAAGACACGCCCAGGCCATATAACAAAAAAAGGCCATACGCCAATAGCGCACAGCCTAAGAACATGAGAACGATATAAGAACCAATATCTTTAAATATCTTCATGGGTAACATGAAGAACACAAGATATAGGTTAATTCAAGGGTTTTTTCTATATATAGTAGGTTTTTTTAGATAAGGGGCTTTTTAAGGCCCCTTTTTGTTGTTCGCAGTCCACCAGTAGGTTCCACTCTCGCCCTGGCTCGCAACAATGTGGTAGGTTTCACTTAAATGCTGGCTCGCAAAGCGGAAATAGGTTTCATTCACCTTTTGGCTCGCACTGTTGTAATAGGTTTCATGTTATCCGTAGCATCCAACTTCTATCCCTCAAAATAAAAGGGCTTAATATAATTCGTATGACCCATGATCACCATGGCGTATGGATCAGACACCGGCTTTCCGTCAAGCGTCCGGCATACCGTCCAGAAATGGGCAAGGAACAGCTTAATTGCATTGTTTTTGGCCTTGTTATGTCTCCATCCTTTTGATATTTCCGGCTGTGACTTCTCGTATTTGGCTTTTTCTGCAAGAAGGACAGCTTTATATTTATGATCCGGCTGTTGCTTATTGAAGCTTTCACCAATGAGAAATCCAAGTCTTCGGCCTGAGCTTGACCAATTGCTCATCTCTCCTTTTTTCCGTTTCCGCATTGCCCCGTCTTTTATATCCCTGCCCATGTACGCCCACCATTTTGAGATTGTCTGAAAGTCTTTGTCACCAAGAAGATAATCAAGGTTACCATCTCCTTTAACTGATTTTTGACAGCTTTCACACCAATATGTCCCCTCTTGTTTCTCAAGAACAGTTACACAATCCTTGCAAACCGGGATATATTTGTAATAATACAGCATGATCAATTCCGCGGCTGTGACGTTTCCAATTCCAGGAACATCTTTAAGCCATCGTTCCCAAACAGCCCAGGCGGGGAGTTCTTTCCCGATCAGCCTGGAAATCCGGCCTTTGATAGTTTCAAGGCCTTCCTCTTTGTCTTCTCCGTGTAAAATCCGGTCAAATTTAACCGGATGATCTCCTGGCAATGACTGTAATCTATTTTTTGTTGCAGCCATCATGTCGGTTAATGATTGATAAGTTCTGATAAGATAATTTAGGTAGGCAATGCTTTCTTTGTTTTCGGTTTCCATCTCGGAATCTCCTTTTTTAAATGTTTTTAATTTACCTTCTCGGTCTATCTGTTGTTTTGTGTTCGCATTTCTTTCTTAGGTTTCATCAAGTCTTTGGCTCGCATATTCATTATAGGTTTCAAAAATAAACTGGCTCGCACACAGCTTTTAGGTTTCATATTTCCATTGGCTCGCAAATTTTCAGTAGGTTTCATGGCATGAATAGCAATCAAACTTAAGCAGTCACCGGCTCAAGCTCCCTCTCTTCCTCAAAAACATACCGGAAGCTCAGAATGGTAATTTTCAGTTTTTCTATCTGATCCCTGGCTGATTTCAACTCGTTAATGGTCTCAGTAAGGCGTTCCTTTGTGGCCTGATGCGCCCTGAGTTCATTTGTATAGAGCGTTTTGTATTCAGGTTTTTTATCCCCCTTTACTTTCGGGTTTGTATGGGATTCAATGATTTTCTGGATTTGTTCCCGCTTGATGGGTGTTTTTAAATCCTTCTCTTTTTGCTTGATTTCTTTGAATACCTCTTTTTCTTTTTTGGCCCCACAATCACGTCTAACTTTTGAAACAAGGCCAACACTCCACCGGGCGGATTCTTTCGGATAATTCAAGAATGCAGTAACAGACTCATTGAACGAGTTTTCACGCATCATGTAAACATCACCCAAATAAACCTTGAAACTGCTTTTTGCATACAACGGGTTCTCCTTGTACCTGCTGGATGTTTTTAGATAATAGATTGTTAAAATCGCATCTTTTCTTGCGTCGATTGATTTTTCAAGATCGCTTTTGACCTGTTTTTCAATCTGTCCGATAGTCTGGTTTTCATACTTCTTTTTTAAATCTGTCATTCTCTGACCTCCTGTTAATGGTTTTCGCAAACCGGCGATAGGCTTAATTTCCTTATTGGCTCGAAATTAACTTATAGGTTTCACCCCTGCCGTGGCTCGCATTGATATGTTAGGTTTCATCATTCTTGTGGCTCGCACCGCGATCGTAGATTTCAACGTCTCGTTGGCTCGCACCCGATCAATAGGTTTCATGTTTTTTATGGCTCGCAATTCTTGAATAGGATTCATGCTCATCTTAGCTCGCATTGGTGCCGTGGGTTTCAACATTTCTCTGGCCTTTTATCCAAATATTTTTCAATCGCCCGTCTGATTTGCTCAGACATAGTGGTCTCTATTTTCTTTGACCGCTCCAATAATTCTTTGTATTGCTCATTCGTTATGAGTATCGTTATTTTTTTCATACGCTTATCATACAGCCTTTTAATGTATTGTCAAGTTATTTTTTAATTATTTTTTTCGGCCTGTCAAAATCAAGATTTTCTCCAGATGTAAATTGACCGCCACACGCCAAGCATTCATAAAGCCGATACCGTTTTGAATTGGATAGCGACCTGGAATCAATGCACTTAAGTTTTGTTTTGCAGTTTGGGCAGTTCATTTGTAATCCCTCCATGCAGCTTCTATGGTTGAATATTGCCTGTAATAATGCAAATTTATAAACCGTTTGAATTTACTGGTATAATTATTTTTAACATATGGCATTGGATAAGGTGTTAATCCATAATCGTGTATAATTTGGCATCTATGCAAATCTTCTTTTTCGGTTGTATTATATCCAATCAAAACATAGACCCCATTTGCTGTTGATCTCATTTTATGATAATTTAATAATCTTAATCCATTTACGATCAATGCCTCATCCTGCATCCTGTCCCATGCAAAATGTATTGGGGTTTTGAATTTTGTTTTATGCAAAGCATCTGCTTTCTCATCATCAAGTAATCTCAAGTCATAACCGTTTTCATCGATAACAAAAAGATCCTCAGCCCATATTTCTTCGAATGTATCCTTCCAATACCGATCTTGAAAAGTGTTGTTATTTAAAATACATATTGTTTCATGGCCTTCGATATGAAAATCCCAAATAGAATGATGATTTGTAATATCATATTGTGGATGGTTCATTTTTGGTACTTTGCAAAAGTCACAGGTATTGAAACAAGGCCTGAAGGTATATCCAAGACTGTAATTAAGACCAAACAGCGAATAATCAGGGATCATTTCTTCAATTTCTTTTGGCAAAATAGAATCAGGGAAAGCGGGACCACCATATTCATCTGCCGCCAATTTATCTTTATTTTTTTCAAATAAAACAGAAGCGTAAATATAATCAGCCGGAAAAATAGGAGCATTTAACATAACTTCATCACCATTGGCTTTATGCCATGCTGATAATTTCATTAAAGCAAGATTATGTTTTGGTGCATCTGTCAAAAGACTTATTTTCATTAATTTCAACTATCCTTTCAATCAAAAAATAAAACCGGCGGCTGGATTGTATCCTCAACCTCCGGCAGATCAGCTCCACTCATGGCCATGGCCATAGCCACCGTTCCATCAATGCGACCTGTTGATTTCTGTTTTTCAAACTTCCGGTTATTCGCCGGATCATGCACAA
>JACNHV010000097.1 GCA_014383445.1 Candidatus Desulfobacula maris
ACTAAAGCACGGTTACATTTGTTGCGGCAGGACCTTTCTGTCCTTCTTCAATATCAAAGGAAACACGGTCCCCTTCATTCAGCGATTTGAAACCTGTTGAATTGATGCCTGAATGATGCACAAATACATCTTTTCCGCCTTCTTGTTCGATAAATCCAAAACCTTTTGAGTCGTTAAACCATTTTACGATACCATTAGCCATGTTGGCAATCTCCTGTAATAAAAATAAAAATAATACCGGTTTCTAACTTTAAGGGTACTGCCTTTTCTTTCATTGGGATGTACACCTTTAGGCTGAAACCTCTGCTCTTCACATAAAACAGCAGCATTTCGCAAAATAATATATTAAAAACAAGAAAAGTCAAGTGCTAAATAAATTTTCTTACTTTACATGGTATAAGGCCGGCCCAGGCAATGATCAGGTGTGTATAATATGAGTTTTCGGTCAGACACTATCTAATTGGGCGGGTTAAAAATAAGGCTGTAAGGTGTATATAACTGCACAGGATCATATGACATTTTTGCCTGGCGAAGACCCTTAATACCAAGGTCCTGCTCCCGGTTCAAATAAAGGCATCTATCCTTAAGATATCGTGCAGTCTCCTGGTTAATCAACTGGGCTGCCCCTTTGTAATCGGCATCTGATTTTTCAAACTGGATGTCATAGGTTGAATGGTTCAATTTACTGAAAACAGAAAAAGCCACCACCTTGCTTTTCAGGGTCAGTACAAGTCCTTCCAAACCCAGCTTGTCAAAATGATCAAATGATGTCTGAATTGCATAAAATTCCTGATCAAGTGTTTGTGAGCGTATTTTTCGCCTTTTCAACTGGTCCTGGGCCAATTCCATTGCTTTGTATTTGTATTCACCTTTTAACAGGCGAACTTCAAAATCAGGATAGGATCGTTTGAACTGTGAGATCAAATTTCTTTTTTTGTGGAGTTTTATCCCGTTAAGATCACACAGACTGTTAACATCGTAGATGTATTCTGCATAATCTCGTTCTTTTTTGACCGTGTAATAATTTTCAATCTCTGGAAATTTTTTCAAATAGTCTGATGTTGCAAGGTTTATATCGGGTGTGAGCCCTGCACTTTTCAAGTTCAATGATAAAATAACCAGTTCTTCAGGATAAAAATCCTCGCCCAAAGGCATAAAAGCACATTGAAAAATACCATTATAAATCAAAAGCCTTTCCTGGTATAAGCTCCATGACATTTTGTTAACATCCTGCCAGGCAAAAAGATTTGCAAAATTATATTCACAGGACACTGGTTTAAACATATCAATATATGTCTGGATAAGTTCCTGGTCTTTTAATGTAAAACGATTAAACTTTGGAAATCCTGATTTTTGTGGTTTCTGTAAAACCGCTTCTCCTGCATCATACATTTTATCAACCCTTATATTTTAGCGGAACATGATCTTTAAGCACTTCAAATCCCAGTTCCTCATAAAAGGAAGATGTTCCTGGCTGAGCAACAAGGCCGATCCAGTCAACACCATTTTCCTTTAATTTTTCTATTAATGTTTGAATAATTTTCCTGCCAATTCCCTTGCCCCTGAATTCTTTTAAAACAGCAACGTCTTGAATATAAGCATCACTTGCAAGATCGGAAAGGGCCCGACCTATTCCAATAAGGTTTTTTTCTAAAAAAGCCCCCACAAAAACAGCTGAATCTTCCACAATATGATTTAAAAATTCAGGGTGTTTGTCATAGGATGTATCCCACCACCCTGCCTCCTTGTAGATGCGTATCAAATCCTTTTTTGAAGCGGATTTAATGGTCTTTATTATAAGTTTTAATGACGGGTTGTCTGGCATTTTTAAATATTTTTCTTTCTCTATATGGCCTCAAACATTTTCTGGGCAAACCAGGGCAAAACAAAAGAAGCTTCATGAATTTTTGGACTATAATATTTTAATTTGTTCTGAATATTTTCAGGGATGGCTCGAAAAGGCTTTTTAAGCTCCGGCCCTCTGGATCCAAGGCAAATACCGATATGCCCTCCCGGATATGTCGGCACCAGGACATAAGCATATGCCTGAACCCGAAACAGCTCTTTTGTGATTTTCACAAGATTGGTAACACACTCTTTATGCAGAAAAAAAGATTCCCCCTGGGTGGCAATAATACCATTCTGTCTTAATGACGCTTTTAAACCTTTGTAAAAGGGTTGTTTAAATAACACTTCACCCGGTCCAATGGGATCAGAGGAATCTACGATAATCACATCATATTTATCTGTTTTTTCCTTAACAAAAGAATTGCCATCGGCGATATGAATAGTGACCCTGGAATCATCAAATCCGCAGGCAAGATCAGGCAGAAATTGCTTTGATACCTTGATGACATCTTCGTCAATTTCACAAAAATCAATCTGCTTTACACAGTCATGACGGCCAACTTCCCTTAAAATACCACCATCCCCCCCCCCAATGACCAAAACATTTTCAGGGTGGGGGTGGGCAAACAAAGGAATATGGGCCAGCATCTCCTGGTAAGCAAATTCATCTGATTCAGTAAGCTGGATAATCCCGTCCAGAACAAGCATTTTCCCATGGTTCTTTGTCTGATACAGATCAATCTGTTGAAATTTACTTTTTTTGCTGTACAGGACTTTTTTTATCTCAAGGGAAAATGACATTCCCGGCCACAGGGAACAGATTTCTGAAAACCAGCCATCTTTGATTTTATTATAATTTTTCATGATAATGTATTGTATAAACTAATTACCCGGAAATTAAAAGTATAGTAATTTCCGGATAATTAGAATCGGATTGGATTATTGTCTTAACGCAATCTGCATTTTATAATGATCACCTTTAAAAAAGGACATGGCAAATTCTGCAACTTCCCGGGGTTCATAAAATTTACAACTGAATACATCTATATATACTCTGTTTGAAGCATTTGCGAAATGACCTGAAATCAAGGAGGTATCAATCATCTGAGTCATACTGAATCCTTCAACTTTTTCATCTTCTCCAAAGTGGACGACCTGGCATTCCCCAAACCGCTTCATATCGATGAGATCACACAGATCATATACAAAACGTTCAATGCTTTTTGCATCCCGGATAATCTGCGGGTCACTGTCGTAAATATCAACAGAAGTTAAAACGCCCCAGGGATTTTTCCGTTCATACTCTTTTTTCCAGGAGATCGGATAAATTTTTGAATTTTTAACAATCTGACCTACTTTCTTTTGTTCAAACGGCTTGGAAATAATCCCGCGATTTTGATCAGAAGAAATAACAACATTCTCAGATTGAAAAGAATCTTTCATTGAATTGATAGCAACTTCCAGGTCAATGTTATCTCCACATGTGAATATATCTACAGCAGCATAATCATGTTCCGGCCATGCATGCACTGTAAAATGAGATTCTGCTATTACGACAACACCACTTACCCCCTGGGGTTCAAATTTATGAAATGAAGAGCTGATAATTGTAGCGCCACTTTCTTTTGCAGCTTTCAGCAATACCTTTTCAACCTGTTTCTCATCTAAAAGGACTTTTGCTCCGCATTCATAATACTCAATGGTCAGCTGTCTTCCCAGGGCAAAACATTCCTCTTCCCGGGAATCGCCAACAAATTTAATATTTTTACCAAGCATTAATGCTTTCTCCAAAAA
>JACNHV010000038.1 GCA_014383445.1 Candidatus Desulfobacula maris
ATAAAAACGTCCTGGAATTGAGCACCAAACGACTCACAAAAGATGGTAAAATATTAGATGTGATGCTTCGAGTCGGTGTGGACAAGGATGAGAATAACAATCCCGAAGGCATGATAATTGTCCTCAGGGATATGACCATGGAAAAAAGAATCCAACGCAATCGTGACGTCATGGCCAGGATCAGTCAAGCTCTTCCCCAATATCCAGACCTGGGAAAACTTCTTTTCTATGTCAACACTGAAATCAAGGAACTCCTTGAAACCGAAGGCGCCAATACGATTTTACTGGATGAGACTCAAAAAGAATTTTATTTTATAAGTGCTGCCCACGATGATCCGATCACACGGAAACGTATTGAGAAAGCCCGTTTTCCAGTTGCTGAACTTTTGTCCGGCCAGGTGGTGAAAACCGGAAATTCCATGATCGTCAACGACCTTTCCCACGACCAGTACCAGTATAAATCAAGGGACCGGACAATTGGATATAAGGTTAAAAATGTAATTCTGGTGCCTTTAAGAAATAAAGATCGAATTATTGGCATAATTGCAGCCGATAATAAAAAGACCGGGGATTTTGATGATACTGATCTTGAAACCTTGAATACCATTTCAGCTACTGTTGCACTTTCAATTGAAAATGCCCGGGTTTCAAGGGAATTGAGAAAAGCCTATGAAGAATTAAAAAGTCTGAATAATGCAAAAGATAAAATGATTAATCATTTGTCCCATGAGCTTAAAACGCCTGTGGCAATTCTTTTAAGCTCTTTTAAAATCCTTTCAAAAAGGTTGGCGGATATTCCTGAAGAAACCTGGCGACCAACCATTGAAAGAATTAGCAGGAATCTGGATCGTATTATCGGGATTGAAGGGGAAGTTTATGATATTGTTGAAAAAAAAGAGGTCTTTCATTATAAAATATTTTCCCTTATCCTGGAACAATGCCAGGATGAATTAGAAACCCTTATTGCCGAGGAAACCGGTGAAAGAAGAATTCTTACCAAAGTACGGCAAAGAATTGAAGACATTTTCAGCCCCCGTGATCTTGTTGTTAAAGATATTTTTTTAGATTCATTTGTTAAAGAAAGAATTAAAGCCATTCAGCCGGATATGGCCCATAGAAATATCTGCCTTATCACAAGTCTTGAATCTTCTTCCTTGATCCAGATGCCTTGTGAACCCTTAAAAAAAACAGTGGATGGCCTTATACGAAATGCCGTTGAAAACACCCCGGATGGAGGGGAAATAGAAATCCTTGTTCATCAAAAAAAGAATGGGGTGGAATTTGCGGTAAAAGATCATGGGATCGGACTTACCCGGGAAGCTCAAAAACGAATTTTTGAAGGTTTTTTCTCCACCCAGGAGACAATGAATTACTCTTCAAAACAGCCCTTTGATTTTAATGCCGGGGGAAAAGGTGCTGACCTTCTGCGAATGAAAATATTTTCAGAAAGATTTAATTTTAAAATTTCCATGACATCAAAACGATGCCGCCGTATTCCCGAAAACAAGGATGCCTGTCCCGGTTCAATACAAGAGTGCAAAAAAATTGCAGGATCTGCATGTGATGGTTATACAATTGTAACCTGCTTTTTTCCTTTTCCAAAACACAGATGAATGGTGAATGGTCCCATTCTGATTCACTATTGCTTTTCAAAAAAGCATTTTCACATATAAGTAATCGATATCATAACAAATTTTATCAAATCACTTTTGAAAAATCCTGACTCTAAGCAATATATTCTTTTATTTCAAGATCTTATCCAATCATGATAAAATCATATTTGACTCGAATTTTATTGGGTCCCTTTTGACACAATTCAATAAACCCTATCAAACCAAGGTATTAGAATTTTTATATCCATCTGGTATACTATTTGCTTTTTTACATCTGCACAACTAATATGTTTCCATTATAATTTAAATAAAAAAACCTTTTATTATAAGGAGGTAAAAACATGAGCAGTCAATTACCCACCCATACCCAGGTGGTCATTATCGGTGGTGGTATTGTCGGTTGCAGCACGGCATATCATCTTGTGGAACTGGGGTGGAAAGATGTAGTAGTGCTGGAACGAAAAAGAATTTCTTCAGGTACGTCCTGGGCAGCAGCAGGTCTCCTGGGACAGCTTTGGCCCACAAGTCCTTTGACCAAACTTGCAAAATATGGCGCTGCCCTGTATGCCGGGCTGGAAGCAAAAACAGGACAGCCCACGGGCTATAAACGGAATGGATCACTCCGGGTATCAAGAACCCAGGCCAGAAGAAGTGAATACTTGAGATCCCTGGGTATGGCACGGGCATTTGGTATCAAAATGGAAGAGATCAGCTTTGAAGAGGCCAAACGGTTTATACCGGTTATGAATACGGATGATTTGACGGGTGTATGGTATCAGCCTGATGACGGCGTGACCAATCCCGAAGACACCACCCAGGCACTGGCCAAGGGAGCGCGAATGGGTGGCGCAACCATTCTGGAAAACATCAAGGTTCTTGACATTGAGATGAACCAGGGTGCTGTGACCGGTGTAAAAACTGATAAAGGAAATATCCAGTGTGAATATGTGGTCAATTGTGCCGGCATGTGGGCAAGAGACGTGGGTAAAATGGTGGGGGTAAGCATCCCATTGGTTGCGGCAGAACATATGCACATGACCACGGAACCCATTGAAGGCGTGTACAAAGGCATGCCCTATTTAAGGGATATGGATGGCTACATATATATCAAAGAAGAAATGGAAGGCCTTCTCATGGGTGGATTTGAGCCCATGGCAAAGACATGGGGAGTTAAAGGCATTCCTGAAAATTTTGAATATACCCAGCTGGATGAAGACTGGGACCAGATGGATCTGTTTATTCAAAATGCCATTATAAGGGTCCCTGCCTTTGCCGAAGCAGGTGTAACCAATCTCACAACTGTACCGGAAAGTTTTACACCGGATACGGCTTATCTTCTGGGAGAAGCACCAGGAGTGAAAAACTTTTTTGTAGCCTGTGGTATGAACTCCGTTGGAATCACCAGTGCCGGTGGTGCTGGTATGGCCCTTGCCACATGGATTGTCCAGGGTTATCCTGAAGAGGATCTCTGGCCCGTGGATATCAGACGGTACAACAAATGGCAGAACAACCTGAAATACATTGAAGAGCGTGTCAATGTGGAATCCGTTGGCAACCTCTATACTGATCACTGGCCCTTTAAGCAACCAACTTCATCCAGGAATGTCTTAAAAACACCTATTCATGACCGGTTAAAAGATCTGGGCGCCTGCTTTGGTGTGGTTTCAGGCTGGGAACGGGCCAACTGGTTTGCCCCAAAAGGAGTGGAACCCAAATATGAATACAGCTGGGGACGTCAGAACTGGTTTGAATTCTCTGCCAAAGAGCACATGAATATCAGAGAAAATGTGGGAATTTACGATCTGACTTCCATGGGCAAATTCCTCATGCAGGGGAAAGATGCTCAAAAGGTTCTTCAGATGATCTGCGCTAATGATGTGGCCGTTCCAGTGGGTAAGGTTGTCTACACCCAGATGCTCAATGAGCGCGGCGGTATTGAAGCTGACCTGACAGTAACAAAAATGGAAGAAAATAAATTCTTCATTGTAACGGCCGGTGCCACCACCACCCGGGATTTTGACTGGAT
>JACNHV010000231.1 GCA_014383445.1 Candidatus Desulfobacula maris
GCCAAGGAGGAAAAAATGGGAAAATTTTTAAGGATAAACACCAAAGAAAAAACCTTTGGGTTTGAAGAAGTTTCAGAAGCTTATGCAGGTTTAGGAGGCCGTGCACTCACATCTAAAATGGTTCTTGATGAAGTACCGGCAACCTGTCGTCCTCTTGGAAAATTTAACAAATTGATCTTTTCTCCGGGACTGCTTACAGGGTCTCCTGCAGCCAATTCAGGCCGCCTTTCCGCAGGTGCCAAATCACCTCTCACCGGAGGTATCAAAGAGAGTAATGCCGGCGGTTATGCTTCCCAGAAGCTTGCAAAATTAGGCATTGCAGGCCTGATTCTTGAGGATAAACCTGAAGGAGATGACTTCAGCATAATTGTGATTGACAATGATGGGGTCCAAATTCTGCCGGCAGGAGACCTTGTCGGCAAGGGCAATTATGCTGTCATGGAAAGCTTGTGGGAAAAATACGGTAAAAATGTTGCCGTTCTCAGTATTGGCCAGGCAGGTGAACAATGTTTGAAAGGTGCAAGCATAAACCAGGCTGACTTGAACGGAAGACCTGGACGTGCCCATGGAAGAGGAGGATTAGGTGCTGTCATGGGGTCCAAAAAGATAAAAGCCATTGTTGTGAATGACAAGGGTGCACCCAAAATTGAAAGCAAAGACCCTGAAGCCTTTAAGGCTGCCAATAAGAGATGGGTGGACATGTTAAGAAGTCATCCCGTATCTGGCCAGGGATTACCTGCCCTTGGCACGGCAGTCCTTGTCAATGTTATCAATGAAGCCGGCACATTTCCCACCAAAAACTTTCGATCCGGCCGGTTTGAGCATGCCCAGGATATCAGCGGCGAAAAAATGGCGGAGCTCATTGAACAAAGAGGCGGCATTACATCGGAAGGATGCCACCCCGGCTGTATTATTAAATGTTCCAATGTGTACCATGACAAAGATGGCAAGTATCTCACCTCTGGTTTTGAATATGAAACCATCTGGGCATTTGGTGCCCATACCACAATCAAAGACCTGGATGATATTGCCATGCTGGACAGGCTAAGTGATGATTTCGGCCTTGATACCATTGAAATGGGCGTCACTCTGGGGATTGCCATGGAAGGTGGCATGATTCCATGGGGAGATGGCAAGGCTGCCATTGCTCTTCTGTCAAAGGTCGGTGAATATGCGCCTGAAGGAAAAATCATTGGTAATGGTGCCGGGTTCACTGGCGATGCTCTGGGCGTAGACAGGATACCTGTGGTGAAAAACCAGGCTCTTCCAGCCTATGACCCGCGATCCTGTAAAGGGGTCGGGGTGACCTATGCCACAACTCCCATGGGTGCGGATCATACGGCTGGTTACGGTGTTACTGCCAATATTTTGAGTGTTGGCGGCACAGTGGATCCACACAAAAAAGAAGGGAATATTGTGCTGTCCCAGAACCTTCAGGTCGCCACAGCAGCAGTTGATGCAGCAGGACTGTGTCTCTTTGTAGCATTTGCCGTTCTTGACAATGAAGATGGGGTTCAAACCATTGTAGATATGCTGAACGCAAGGTATGGACTGACACTCACGCCGGATGATGTTGTTGCCCTTGGAAAATCCATCCTGAACAATGAAAAAGAATTTAACAGGAGAGCCGGATTCACAGAGGTTGATGACCAGCTTCCCGAGATGTTTAATGAAACATTTCCACCCCATAATACAACCTGGGATTTTACTTCCGAAGAATTGTCAAAAACACTTAAATTTTAAAATTGAAATTGAATAACACTAAAAATAAGGGCAGATTTTCTGCCCTTATTTTTTTTCAGGGGTATTTACGGGTGTCCGCCCTTAAGGCTTTTACCCCCTGTAGCCTTTCCTGAAATAACCTTGTTTAAATTTATTTAATGGCTTTATAGCGTCTCTTTTGCTATAAAAAGGCCACGTATATATATGTCTGGATTTTATCGGGGGTTAAAACTCATATGATGGTCACGTTGTAAACCATAATTTTTTGGAAAAATAAAAAGAATGAAACTATATCAATACCCTTCCAAAAGCGCAGAAAAAAGAGTTAAAGATACCATAGAACGAGGCCTGGGATTCTCAAAACAGGATTATGAGACAGTTGAAGCCTATCTTGAAGATGTAAAAACACGGGGGGATGAAGCCCTTGTTGAATACACCAACCAATTTGATTCAAAAAAAGTCACCATCGACTCTTTAAAGGTGACCCAAAAAGAGTTTGAAATTGCATTAAAAAGTGTTGATGCATCATTTTTAAAAGCCCTTGACCGATCTGTCAATCAAATTGAATGTTTTCATTCAAAACAAAAAGAAAACTCCTGGATTGACACACCGAGAAACGGTGTCATGGTGGGACAACTTGTAAAACCAGTGGGCACTGCAGGTATTTATGCACCGGGAGCCAAGGGAGGGAAAACCCCCTTGGTGTCATCTGTACTGATGGGAGGGATTCCTGCAAAAATAGCTGGTGTTTCCTCTATTAATCTTATGACCCCGCCCATGAAAAACGGTGAGATCAATCCCCATATTCTTGCTGCAGCCCAAAGGATCGGGATTACCTCTGTTTTTAAAGCAGGAAGCGCGTGGGCCATAGGCGCCCTGGCCTATGGAACCCAGACCGTTCCAAAAGCAGATGTGATTGTTGGTCCTGGAAATATCTATGTTACACTTGCTAAAAAAATTGTTGCAGGCATAGTAGGAATTGATATGATTGCAGGCCCCAGTGAAATACTGATCATTGCAGATAAACACGCAAACCCGCAATTTCTGGCAGCAGACCTTCTTTCCCAGGCAGAACACGATGTCATGGCATCTTCCATACTTGTGACAGATTCACAAAGCCTTGCCAGGGATACAGCCGCTGCCCTTGAAAACCAGATTGAAAAACTACCCAGAAAAAATATTGCAAAGCAATCCATTGAGCGTTTCGGTGCCATTATGCTGGTGCCGGACATTGAAACCGGGATTGAGCTTTCAAACCGTCTTGCGCCGGAACACCTTGAGTTAATCGTTCAAGAACCCTTTGATTATATTGATCTTATACAGAATGCCGGTGCCTTGTTTATAGGCTCGTATACACCTGAACCTATGGGAGATTATATTGCAGGCCCCAACCATGTCCTGCCCACTGCCGGAACTGCAAGGTTTTCTTCTGCATTGAGTGTTGACCATTTTACAAAAAAAACCAGTTTGATTCATTATTCAAAAGCGGCTTTTATAAAGGAAGCCGATGATGTTATCCTTTTGGCTGAGACGGAAGGGCTGACGGCCCATGCCAATTGTGTAAAAATCAGAAAATAACAATTTTTTATTACATAATTTTATGTATTGACTAACACCTTGATATTAATATATAAATAACGGTTATTTTAAATCTTGCTAATAATTTTAAGTATAAAGAAAACATAATGCAGACCATTCGAGGATTTAGAGATATACTGCCGGAGCAGATTTCCCTCTGGCAGAAAGTAGAAAAAGAAGCAATACTGTTATTTGAGGACTTTGGGTTTAAGGAAATCAGGATTCCCATCCTGGAAAAAACCCAACTTTTTGCCAGAAGTATCGGAGAGGTAACCGATATTGTTGAAAAAGAGATGTATACCTTTAAGGATCGGAATGGGGAAAAGCTGACCTTAAGACCGGAAGCCACAGCTTCCATTGTCAGGTCTTACATCCAGCATAAAATGTATGCTGTAGATCCTGTCAGAAAATTTTATATGATCGGCCCCATGTTCAGACGTGAAAGACCCCAAAAAGGAAGATACCGTCAATTCTATCAAATTGATGCAGAAATATTTGGGGTGGAATCTGCCTATGTTGACAGTCAATTGATTTTTCTATTAAACGAATTGTTTAAACGCCTTGGACTGACCGGGCTTTCAGCACATATTAATTCCCTTGGATGCCCTGAATGCAGACCCTCCTTTCAAAAGGCACTTTTGGATTTTATTGAATCAAAAAAAGACAGGCTTTGTGAAAACTGCTTAAGAAGGATGGATAAAAATCCCTTAAGAATTCTTGACTGCAAAGTAGAAGATTGTAGAAAGGCGCTTGCCAATGCCCCTGCAACCCTGGACCATCTCTGCAAAGAGTGTTCAGACCATTTTGATACGGTAAAAACAACCCTTGAAAAACAAGGCCTTGACTTTAGTGTGGACAAATCCCTGGTGCGTGGTCTGGATTACTATACAAGGACTGCCTGGGAAATTCAAACCACCTCTCTTGGCGCACAAAGTGCCGTTGCCGGCGGCGGGCGATATGACGGTCTTGTCAAAGAACTGGGCGGACCCCAAACACCTGCAATCGGATTTGCCATTGGCTTTGACCGGCTGGTGGAGGTCATGGAGCAGATTGATAAAACACCAGGAGACAGCCCCCTTGATCTGTTTATCGTCTCTTTAGGTGATGTTGCCATGGAAAAAGCCTACCACTGGTCCTGTGAGCTGAACCAGGCCGACATTCGCACAGAGATGGATTTCAGGGGAAAAAGCATGAAAGCCCTTATGAAACGGGCAGATAAACTGAATGCCCAACATGTATTGATTGCAGGGGAAAATGAGCTTATGGAAAATGCTGTTATACTAAGAAACATGAATACCAAAGAGCAGGTATCTCTCGCCCTAAAGACCCTGGTTCCTGAACTGATAAAAATATTAAAAAAATAATACAGAGGAAAAACTAAGTGACTGATTCACTAGGAAATTTAAAAAGAACACATCATTGTTGCCAGTTAAGGGACACGGATATCAATAAGGAAGTTGTTTTAATGGGCTGGGTTCAACACCGCCGTGACCATGGAGGGGTAATCTTTATAGATTTAAGAGACAAAGAAGGCATCACCCAAATTGTTTTTAATCCGGAAAATTCAAAAGCAGTTCATGAAAAGGCTCAGGAAATCAGGAACGAGTATGTCCTTGGTGTTAAAGGAAAAGTTATTGCCCGCCCTGGGGATATGCTCAACCCGAATATGAAAACTGGTGCCATTGAAGTGTTGATAGACGAACTGAGTATTTTTTCCAGAGCCAAAACCCCGGCATTCCTGATTGACGACCGGGTGGAAGCATCGGAAGCCATTCGGTTGCAATACAGATATCTGGACTTAAGACGACCCCGGCTGAAAAACAATATTCTGGCAAGGCATAAAGCCACCATGGCTATCAGAAACTATCTTGACAATAAAGGGTTTGTGGATATTGAAACACCCTTTTTAACCAAAAGCACACCTGAGGGCGCAAGGGATTACCTGGTTCCGTCCAGGGTCAACCCGGGCAACTTTTATGCACTCCCGCAATCTCCCCAGCTTTTTAAACAATTATTAATGATTGCAGGATTTGACAGGTATTACCAGATAGTCAAATGTTTCAGGGACGAAGACTTAAGAGCAGACCGACAGCCCGAGTTTACCCAGATAGATATGGAGCTTTCTTTCATTAATGAACAAGAGGTTATGGAAATCGCAGAAGGTATGATTGTCGCTATTTTCAAAAAAGTACTTGATATTGACCTTGTCATCCCTTTTCCACAGATCACCTACGATGAAGCCATGTCAAGATTTGGTCTGGACAGGCCAGACCTAAGATTTGGCCTGGAATTGTGTGACATCTCTGATATTGTAAAAGATGCTGGATTCAAGGTGTTTGCCAATGTAGTAAAAAATGGTGGCCTTGTTAAAGCCATTAATGCAAAGGGATGTTCCACTTTTACCAGAAAACAGATTGACGAGCTCACTGATTTTGCAGCTGTTTATAAAGCAAAGGGTCTTGCCTGGATAAAGATCAAAGAAAATGAATGGCAGTCTCCCATTGCCAAATTCTTTACAGACCAGGAAAAAGATGCTTTAAGGAAGCGACTTGACCTTGAACTCGGGGATATTGTTTTCTTTGTGGCAGACCAGCCAAAAATCACCAATGAGGCCCTTGGCCAGCTGAGAAATGAACTGGCAAGACGGCTTGGACTGATTTTGGATGACACCTATGCATTTACCTGGGTGACCCATTTTCCGCTGCTGGATTATGATGAAACAGAAAAACGCTATCAGGCCCTGCATCATCCTTTTACCGCACCCCTTGAGGAAGATATTGAAAAACTTTCTTTTGACCCTCTTGCCGTCAAATCAAGGGCCTATGACCTGGTGTTGAACGGAATTGAAATTGGTGGCGGAAGTATTCGTATTCATTCCACAGAACTCCAGGAACAAGTATTAAACTGTCTTGGAATTGATGAAACCGAAGCCAATGAAAAATTTGGATTTCTTTTAAATGCCCTTTCCTCTGGGGCGCCACCCCACGGTGGAATCGCTTTCGGACTGGACCGGCTTATGATGCTTTTATGCCGCGAAGATTCCATCAGAAACGTCATTGCGTTTCCAAAAACACAGAAAGCAACCTGTCTTTTGACTGACGCGCCTTCAAAAGCATCAACATCACAACTTCAGGAGCTTGCAATCAAAGTATCCAAAATAGAAGAACAAGAGTTTTTATAAAATTTACAAGAATAAAATTTCTCTTAATTTATGCAACAATTCAATTGCATTATAAGGTTTTAAAAGATAACCTTTGCATCCTTGCCTGAGCATCTCCTGAGCCTTTTCATCAATGGAATAACCAGTTGAAAGCAGCACTTTAATATCAGGATTTATTTTTTTAAGTTCCAAAAATGTGTCAAGCCCATTCATCTCCGGCATGATCATATCAAGAATAACAAGGCTGATTCTGTCTTTTTTCTTTTTATAAATGTTAAGCGCCTTTTTACCGGAAGCAGCAGTTATAACACTATACCCCAAAGAATTGCAGAATTTGCGCCCGCTCGTTAGAATTTTTTCATCATCATCCACTAAAAGTACGGATTCCATCCATAAACCCTGCTTTTCATCTCCTGCCAGGATAGCAAGGTCCTCTGTGGTTTCCTTTAAAGGTAAAATAATAGAAAAAGAAGTTCCAGTGTTTGGAGAACTCCATACATCAATAACCCCATTATGATTCTCAACTATTTCCCTTGCAAATGTTAATCCCAGTCCTTTTTTCTCAGAAAGGCGGCCATGGGCTGCAGAATAAAAAGGCTTGAAAATACTCTCCAATACCTCTTTTTCCATTCCGATTCCCGTATCTATTATGGAAATTTTTACGAAAAATCCAGTATTCAGCCCGTAAGCAGCTGCAGTTCCGTTTAAAATAACTGCTGACTCCGTTACAATGGAAAGCTTTCCGCCTTTTGGCATGGCATGCAATGCATTCTCTATAATACTCATCAATACCTGGTTAATTTTATCAGGATCAGCTTCAACAATCAGGGCTTTTGGGTCAAGATCCACATCCAGAACAATTTTCCTGCCCTTGATATCAAGGTTTTCCAGGGCGTTTTTAACCAGCCGGTTTATATCAATGGAGCTTGTATAGTATTCATTCATTTTTGCAAAACAAAGCAATAAATTTGCCATTTCAGATCCTTTATCAATACAACGGATGATTTCCTTAATGTCTCGATAAAGTGGATCAGACGATTTTACACGCCTCATCATCAGAGATGCTCTGTCTTTAATTTTTGCTAAAAGAGTATTAAAATCATGGGCGATTCCGCCAGTAAGAGCTTCCGCCGCATCAGGGGTCTCATTTTTTAATTTAATATGCTCCATTAGTATACCTTCTCTTAAATTCAATTAATCTTAGGTATTCACCCAGATAATGCATTAATATAATAAAATTGCCAGAGTATTTCAATTAGGGTAAACCCTGAATTTTGAAAAAAATAGCGTTTTTTTACTCCAGGAAAACAATTCCTTCTTTGATTGCAAATTTTGTGAGGCCTGCAATACTGAAAATATTGAGTTTTTTCATGATACTTCTGCGGTGGGATTCTATGGTTTTGATACTTACGTTAAGTTTTTCAGCAATATCCCTGTTTTTTTTTCCTTCTGCAACCAGCTGAAGAACCTGACGTTCTTTTTTTGAAATTTTTTTGAATTTTAGCATATCAACACTGCATTTAATTGTATTTCCCTGGCTGTCAACATACATCCCGGCAATGGAGGGCGTTAGATAAAAATTGCCTTTGTTGACTTCCTGTACGGCACTATACAATTCATCAAAGGCTCTTTCTTTTAGAACGTATCCTGATGCACCGGAAGCAATCATTTTATCTACAATTTTTTTATTGGAATGCATGGAAAGAGCAATAATCTTGGTTTTTGGAACTTCCTTTCGGATGGCTGCGGTGGCTTCCACGCCATTGAGATCCGGCATTGAAATATCCATCAGCACAACATCGGGCTGATACTTTATTGCAAAATCTACGGCTTCACGACCATTCTTGGCAATCGCAATGACATCCATTCCCTTTTTTTCAAAAAGACTTTTCAATCCTTCCCGAATAATGGCGTGATCATCTGCTATGATTACCCTGATTTTCATATTCCCCGCTGATGATTTTATTTTGTTGGAAAAAACTGTATCCTGCTGAACCATTAAAATCAAACAATAATTTATATTTGTATCTCCCCGCTGAAATTCTTAACTTCCTTTTTTATTGCCCAAAAGAACGAAAACTGATACAAAACAAAATCGAGGTAAACAATGTTAGTATTAATGAAAAAAATATATAGAGGTTATTCCGGTGACAAAACCATATAAACTTGTCGGCCGGGAGTTTCAGCAGGAAAACACCCACGTAAAAGTTGGTGATGCTGTTTTCGGCAATGGCAGCTTTCCCGTAATTGCCGGCCCCTGTGCCGTGGAAAGCGAAAAACAGGTTCTATCTATTGCAAACTCTGTTAAAAATGCCGGTGCAAAAGTATTCAGAGGAGGGGCTTTTAAGCCTAGAACCTCTCCATATGCTTTCCAGGGGCTTGGGAAAAAAGGCCTCATATTTTTAGCAAAAGTGCGGGAAGAAACCGGATTACCCATTGCAACGGAAGTTATGGATGTTGAAACTTTTGATCTTGTTGAAGAATATGCTGATGTTATCCAGATCGGTAGCCGAAACATGCAGAATTTCAGTCTGTTAAAACGCGCTGGAAATTCTGACAGACCTGTTATTTTAAAAAGAGGGATGTCTGCCACACTTTCCGAATTGCTCATGTCAGCTGAATATATCCTGGAACAAGGAAATACCAATGTCATTCTTTGTGAAAGAGGGATAAGAACCTTTGTAAGACACAGCAGAAACACTTTGGATTGTTCTGTTGTGCCTGCAGTTAAAAAAGAAAGCCACCTCCCAGTCATTGTTGATCCCAGCCATGCAGCCGGTATCAGAGATCAAGTCATATCCCTTGCTTATGCTTCAGCAGCGTTAGGTGCGGATGGGGTGATGATCGAAGTTCACAATCATCCGGAAGAAGCTCGGAGTGATGGCGCACAATCCTTATATCCAGATCAGTTTATTACAGCTATGGAAAAAATGATGGCCATCCATGCAATTATCGGTAAAAAACAATGAAGACATACCATATTAATGGTGGATTTGGGCGTTCTTCCATCTATGTGGGAGAGCGCCTGAAAAACCTGAAAAACTATCTGCCTGACTCCCAGGCCATTATCATCACAGATGAAAATATAAAAAAATATTATCAAAAAGAATTTCCAGATGTTCCCGTCATCACCATTGGAACTGGAGAAGGGATTAAAACCCTTGCCACTATTGAAACAATATTAAAAAAACTTATCCATTTTTCCTGTGACCGCTCAAGCTTTATTGTGGGAATCGGTGGTGGTATTGTCTGTGATATTGCAGGATTTGCAGCCTCCACCTTTCTAAGAGGGGTAAAGTTCGGGTTTGTCTCCACCTCTCTTTTGTCCCAGGTGGATGCCAGTGTTGGCGGAAAAAATGGGGTTAATCTGGATTCCTATAAAAATATGATTGGCGTTTTTAACCAGCCCGAATTTGTCATATGCGACATTGATCTTTTAAGCACCCTGCCCAAAAAAGAGATTTCAAATGGTCTTGCCGAAATCGTCAAACACGCACTGATTTCAGATGCAGACATGTTTAATTTTATTGAAAAAAACTATCAAAAAGCGCTTAGTCTTGATTATGATACCATTTTCAGGCTTGTCACAGATTCCGTGAGAATCAAATCACAAGTGGTCCAAAAAGATGAAAAAGAGTCCAATGAAAGAAGAAAGCTTAATTTCGGCCACACCATTGGCCACGCCATTGAAAAAATTGAAAAAGCAGGACACGGTAGAGCTGTTGCCATGGGAATGGCTGCTGCTGCCAAATTTTCACAAGCAAAGCATCTGATAAACCAGAAAGACGTTTCAAGAATCTGTTCTCTTTTAACTGATCTTAAACTTCCTACAGCACTTGAGTATAATGCAAAAGAGATTATCAGCGCAGCCGGTAAAGACAAAAAAAAGCAGGGCAGCGATCTTTTTTACATTTTCCTTGAACAAATTGGAAAAGCAAGAGTTGAAAAAATCAGCTTTGATGAAATGAATACCTTCATAGCTTCTGTCTTTAATAAATAACTGGACTCAACTGGAGTTGCCAGATTTAAGTGGAGTCAGGTTTGGATTTTTGGGTTCATGGTTGGTGACAATAATTCCCGAAAAAATCAATATCATGCTATAAAAATGAATCATTCTGATGCTTTCATGCAAAAAAAGATACCCTAAAAAACCACTGAACAAAGGAAGAGTATAATAAACCATCCCTGCCTTGGATGGGCCCAATACAACAATGGCTTTATTCCATAAGACAAATGCACACAGCGATGCAAAAATGCCAACATAAAGAATTGCCGGTATGGTTGTTTGATTTAAATAGGATTGATGAACCATGGTTTGTTCCCATAAAAAAAATGGCAATAAAAAAATCAACCCCAGGATAAAAGTGGAAAACTGTAATGCTATGATACTCAACCCTTTTGGTTTGCTTTTTAAAAAAAGGCTGTAAATGGCAAAAATTATGGCTGCCAATAACATCCATACATCACCTATGTTGAAAGAAATGCTTAGGAGAGTTGAAAACTTACCTTTTGTAATAAGAAACAGGACACCACTTAAAACCAGTGTGATCCCGACCCCTTTTTTGATGGTTATGAATTCTTTAAAGAGAATCCTGGAAAAGAGGAGAATAAAAATTGGAAATGTGATGGAAATAAGAGAAAGGTTCATGGCAGTTGTTGTATGTCCGGCAAAATAAATAATGGTGTTAAAGGTAGTAATACCCAGAAAGGATGTGATTGAAAAATATATGACATGCTTTTTTATAATCACCCATTCCTGCACAAGAGCCTTGATTGCAAACGGTGTGAAAACAATAACCGCCACCAGCCATCTGTAGAAAGCAAGGCTGATTGGAGGAATACTTTCACTGAGCCCCCTTGCTACAATAAAATTTCCAGACCATATTGCTGTGGCACCAATGGCGAAAAGATAGCCGGCAAAAAGTGACTGCGGTTTTAAATTGTTGGACATTTTTTATGTCTTTCTTTTGAATTTAAGCTTCTATCCTGAATACATATTTTCATGACTCTATTTATTAAGAAAATTCAAGTCAAGAAAGAATATCTGCGTATAACAAATTTAATCTCTTTAAAAAAACGGTAGGGTATAGTATTATTATTGTATATTCAAGGGCTGCTGAATATCAATTTGAGTTCACACGCCTTAAAAACGCAATAAACATTTATGAAAACACTGAAAGACCAAGGAGACAAAATTATGGCAAGCTTAAAAGGCACCCAAACCGAAAAAAACCTGTTAACCTCTTTTGCCGGTGAGTCCCAGGCAAGAAATCGGTATACCTATTTTGCAAGTGCTGCAAAAAAAGAAGGCTTTATTCAAATCTCAGACATTTTTACAGAGACTGCCAACCAGGAAAAAGAACATGCCAAACGGTTTTTCAAATTTCTTGAAGGCGGAGAACTTGAGATCACAGCTGCATTCCCCGCAGGCATGATCGGAACTACCCTTGAAAACCTCAAGGAAGCTGCAGCAGGAGAGGAATTTGAATGGACAAAAATGTATCCTGAATTTGCTGCAACAGCCAGGCAAGAAGGCTTTGATGCCATTGCCATGGTCTTTGAAATGATTGCTGTTGCAGAAAAACAGCATGAAAAAAGATATGCTGATCTTGCTGCCAACATTGAACAGGGAACAGTGTTTAAAAAAGAGGGCAGTACAAAATGGCGGTGCAGAAACTGCGGATATGTCCACGAAGGAGAAGAGGCCATAGAAATGTGCCCGGCTTGTGCGCATCCCCAGGCCCATTTTGAGCTGCTTGCAGAAAACTGGTAAAATTGAATTATTGCTTATACGATTTTAAGGGGTAAAACAGCTTTGAGCGAATTATCAAAAGCTATTGCCCCTTAGTTTTATTTTGAACTTTATTGATTAATTGACAAAAAATGAATAAGGCCTATATTTACAAGGATATTTTTTAACCATAAATTTAAACTTAGGACGGTTGTCATGACACAAAATATAATTGAACTTGAAGATGATTCCTTTGAGGAAAAAGTTCTTAAATCAGAAAAGCCTGTAATGGTGGATTTCTGGGCACCCTGGTGTGGTCCTTGTAAAGCCATTGCCCCCACCGTTGATGCCCTTGAAAAAGAGTACGGTGACAAAATGACCTTTGCAAAAGTAAACGTTGATGAAAATCCAATCAGTCCCAGCAAATATGGCGTTCAGGCAATACCTACACTGATTTTCTTTAAAAATGGAGAAATAGCTGATCAGATCACGGGAATGGTTGGCAAAGAAAAACTTGAAGAAACCATCAAAAGGGTCTTGTAAGGAAACATTTAATGTCAAAAATTGATTATGACCTTGTAATTATTGGTGCCGGACCTGCCGGCCTGACAGCGGGAATGTATGCTGCCAGAGCAAGGATGAATGTCCTTTTATTGGAAAAAACCGTGCCTGGTGGTCAAATACTGGTTACGGACTGGATAGAAAACTACCCTGGCTTTCCAGAAGGCATTTCAGGGTTTGATCTTGCTGAAAAAATGAAAACCCAGGCCGAAGCAATGGGGTTAAAAATTGAAACAGCAGAGGTCCATTCCCTTAATCTTTCCAAGGAATTAAAAGAAATTGTTCTAAAAGACAGGAGCATTACCACCAAAAGCCTTATCCTTGCCTCGGGTGCATCCCCAAAAAACCTTGGCATTGGAGAGGATAAATTCATGGGAAAGGGCGTTTCCTTTTGTGCCACCTGTGATGCGCCTTTTTTTAAGGATAAAACAGTTGTTGCAATTGGCGGAGGAGATACAGCCGTTCAGGAAGCCATCTTCCTGACAAAATTTGCAAAAAAAGTCTATCTGATTCACAGAAGAGATGAACTTCGAGCCGCAAAAATTCTTCAGGAACGCGCATTTAAAAATAATAAACTTGAAATTATATGGGACAGTGTTGCAACTGGCTTAGATGGCTTTTTCGGTCTAGAAAGCGTTAAAGTAAAAAATGTAAAAACCCATGAAGAAAAAACCTTAAAGGCTGATGGATGTTTTATATGGGTTGGTATTTTACCAAATACTTCATTTTTGAATGACACTATTGAAACAGATGAGTTTGGATTTATTCTTACGGACAAAAAAATGCAAACCTCTGTTCCCGGCGTATATGCTGTGGGCGATGTAAGAGATACCCCATTAAGACAGATATCAACTGCGGTAGGTGATGCTGCTATTGCTGCCTTATCTGCAGAACATTTTATTGAGAATCAATAATGATGAAAAAATTATTTTTATTCTTTACGCTTGTTGTGCTGCTTTCCGGATGCGCTCTGTTTGAAAGCTCAAATGAAATGGGGAAAAGTGCTGAAGAACTTGTTGCAGAAGGGTCTTCCGCCTTTATTTCAGAAAACTATAAAGCTTCCATAAAAGCATATATGGATTTGAAGGACTGGTATCCGTTCAGCAAGTATGCCATTTTAGCTGAGCTTAAAATTGCAGATGCCCATTATCATCTTAAAGAATATGATGAAGCAATACTTGCCTATGAAGCATTTGAAAATCTGCATCCAAAAAACGATGCCATTCCTTATGTTATTTATAGCACGGGGCTTTGCTGGTTTGACCAGCTGGATACGGTAGACCGCGACCAAACGCCTGCTAAAAACAGCATGACCCAGTTCAAGCGCCTTATTGATCAATACCCTGAAAGTGAGTTCGCCCAAAAAGCAAAGGAAAAAATCCAAAAATGTTTGGAAAACCTTTCAGGGCATGAATTATATGTGGCCAATTTCTATTACAAAACAAAACAATATAAATCTGCATTAATAAGATACGAGTCTCTTGTCACCAATTATCCCAACTCAAAAGAAAGCAAAGAAGCATTGAATAAAATCCTTGAGTGCAGGGCCTTGGCAAACAAAAATTAAAAATTTCTTTACTTTTATTTGTTTTTAATATATCTATCCCAGGTTATTATTTTGTTAAAAAGATTTTTTTAGGAGTATAAAATGTCGAAAGAATGTGCAATTTGCGGAAAAAAACCAATGGTTGGCAATAATGTCAGTCATGCTCATAATCTGAACAAGAGAAAATTTAATCCCAACCTTCAAAGAGTTCGTGCCGTAATTAAAGAGGGTTGTGTTAGAAAAATAGATGTCTGCACAAGCTGTATTAAAGCAGGAAAAGTAACTAAAGCCTCTTAAGGCCGCTTCTTCCTTCTTTACATCATTTCAATAATACAAATATTTTGGGTTCGGGCTGTTTAAGTAAGAACAGCCCGAACCTTTATTTTTGTAATCTGTTTAAAAAATTTGTAACTATTCAGCTCTTATGCTTGAAACCGCCCTATCCGATGGATATGATTTATTCGGCTCTGATAATTCGTTTGACATCCGTTACTTTTTTCACTTTTCTGATCTCTGACATGATTTTTCTAAGCTGTGCTGTGCTTTCAACCAGGATGGTAAAATAGAAAAGGCCCAGGCCTGTTTCCTGGGTTTCTGTTTTAGCATTTAAAATATTTGATTTATGTTTGCTGATCACGGACGCAATATCTGCTAAAAGCCCAAACCTGTCCTCTGTCCTGACCTTGATGCTTGCAGGATAAGATTCTGTGACATCGTTACTCCATTGGACTTCAATCTGACGTTCATTACTCATTTTCATGACATTCACGCACCCTTTTCGGTGAATGGTAACACCCTGGCCCTGGGTGATGTAACCAGTGATGGGATCTCCTGGAAGCGGGTTGCAGCACTTTGAAAACCTAACAAGAATATCATTCAGCCCTTTTACAACAATGCCCGTACTGTCTTTTTTCTTTTGCTTTCCAACCAGTTTCTGAAGAACGCTTCCTTCTTTAACTTCCTGTTTTTCAAGTTCAGGCAAAGCTTTATTCAAAATCTGCAACGGAGTGAGTTTTCCAAATCCCACATGGGCGATCAGATCATCAATGGATTTAAACCCATAGGTATCAGCAACTTTTTTGATTTCCCCTGATTTAACAAGGGCATTAAAATTCTGGTTTTTCTTTCTAAATGTCTTTTCACATATCTCTCTTCCCAGGGAATAACTTCTCTCTTTTTCCTGGGCATTGATCCAGCTCCTGATTTTAGTTCTGGCCTTTACTGTCTTTACAAAATTAAGCCAATCAGGACTTGGGGTATGACCTTTGGTTGTGATAATTTCTATTTTATCCCCTGTATTTAATTGATGGGTCAGAGGCACCAGTTTCCCGTTAACCTTTGCTCCTGTACACTCGGCACCAACTTCCGTATGTATAAGATAAGCAAAATCTATGGGTGTGGCTTTTTTAGGAAGGGTCTTGATCTCGCCCTGGGGTGTGAACACATATATTTCAGCAGGATACAGGTCAATGCGTACATTTTCCAGAAATTCATCCGGGTCATTATAATTTTCCTGATTTTCCACAAGCTTTTTTATCCAGGAAAACAATTCTCCAGCACTCTCATCAACCTTTGTACCTTCTTTATAACTCCAGTGGGCTGCAATCCCGGATTCTGCAATCTGATCCATATCATAGGTACGGATCTGTATTTCAACCCGCTCGCCCTTTGGGCCCACAACAGTTGTATGAATTGATTGATACATATTGGGCTTGGGATTGCCAATATAGTCTTTAATTTTGTTATAAATCGGCTTCCACATGGAATGGAGGGCACCCAGAGCGGCATAGCAATTGGGAACAGTATCCAGGATAAGTCTAAATGCAATAATATCATAGACCTCGCTAAATTCAAGATTCTGGGATATCATTTTCTGATAAATGCTGTAATGCTGCTTGTATCTACCTTTTATTTCACATTTAAGCCCCATTTCTCTCATTTTATTGTGAAGCTTCTCATTCACCTCTTTAATATACTCTTCTTTTTCATCTTTGGCTTTATTCACCAGGGCATCAATACGTTCATACTCATCCCTTAAGGTATAATAGAATGCCATTTCCTCCAGTTCATACTTTATCCAGAAAATACCCAGGCGGGCGGCTATAGGGGCATATATATCCAGGGTTTCCTGGGCAATGGCAGCTTGTTTTTCAGGATTATCGTGATACTTTAAGGTCCTCATATTATGGATCCTGTCCGCAAGCTTGATGAGAACCACCCGGATATCATCTGCCATGGCAAGAATCATTTTTCGCAAACTTTCTGCCTGCTGGGCTATTTTGGTTGAAAATGGCAGGGCTGAAAGTTTTGTTACACCGGAAACAATATGGGCAACACCCGGCCCGAACATCTTTTCAATGTCTTCTCTGGTTGCCGGGGTGTCTTCAATGACATCGTGCAGCAGGGCTGCAGCAATACTCTCAACATCCAGACGCATATCTGCTAAAATATTTGCCACCTCAAGAGGATGGGAAAGATAGGTTTCCCCGGAAAGTCGAACCTGGCCTTCATGAACTCTTGCAGAGTAAATATAAGCCCGGTCTATTATATCTGAATCCCCTCCGGGATTATACTCCTCTATTTTATCCAGTATGTCGGTAATCCTGATCATAGGCAATGCTTAATAAGCTTTTGCAAAAAGAACCCTTCTTGAGCTTGCGTTATCACAAGAAATACATTTGCCATCTTCTATGGGACTGTCAAAAGGAATACACCGTATAGTAACGGACAATTCTTTTTTTATTTTTTCTTCACATTTTTCAGATCCGCACCAATGAGCCATGACAAAGGCACCATTATGATATCCTTTGGTATTTTTATAGAGCGTATAAAACGCTTTTTTATCATCAATTTCAAAAGTGTGTTCTTTTTGATAGTTAACTGCCCGGTTAAAAAGATTATCCTGAATATTGTCCAGAATATCTGTGATCTGATGGATAAATTCTTCTCTGTTCATGGATTGTTTCAAGCTTGTGGGTTCATCCCTTCTGGCCATAAAAACGCTGTTGTTTTGAATGTCCCTGGGGCCCAGTTCAATCCTGACGGGAACACCTTTTTTTACCCAGTCCCAGCCCCTTGCACCGCCGATATCCCGATCATCAATTTCTACCTGGATCTTTCTGCCATGAAATAATTTTTCTTCCAGGACATCTTTAAGACCTTGAACGCTTTCCATGATGATGCGACTATCTTCATCTTTTTTGAAAATCGGAAGAATGACGACATGGGCCGGAGCTAACCGTGGCGGAAGCACTAGACCATCATCATCCGAGTGCACCATGATCATCCCGCCGATCATCCGGGTGGAACTTCCCCAGGATGTGGTCCAGGCATAGGCTTCTTCGCCTTCTTCATTCTGAAATTTAATACCAGATCCCTTGGCGAAATTCTGACCCAGAAAATGGGAAGTGCCTGCCTGAAGAGCCCTCTTATCCTGCATCATGGCTTCAATACAAATGGTATCATCAGCCCCTGGAAATCGTTCTGAAACAGTCTTTTGGCCCCTGATCACGGGCATGGCCAGGTATTCTTCAACAAATTTTGTATAGACATCCAGCATGAGCATGGTTCTCTCTTTTGCTTCAGCCTCTGTGGCATGGGCAGTATGCCCTTCCTGCCATAAAAATTCACTGGTCCGCAAAAACATCCGGGTTCGCATCTCCCATCGGACCACATTGGCCCACTGATTTAAAAGAAGGGGAAGATCCCTGTAACTTGATGTCCATCTGGCCATGGATTCGCCTATAATGGTTTCAGACGTGGGGCGGACAATTAACGGTTCAGCAAGTTTTCCCGCTGGTTTTAAACCGCCTTTACCATCCTTTTCAAGTCTGTGATGGGTTACAACAGCACACTCTTTGGCAAACCCTTCCACATGCTCTGCCTCTTTTTCCAGATAACTCAAGGGAATAAACAAGGGAAAATAAGCATTTTTTACCCCGGTTTCCTTAAACATGATATCCATCTGGTGCACGATATTTTCCCAAAGCGCATATCCCCAGGGTTTTATCACCATGCATCCCCTGACAGGTGAATTTTCAGCCATGTCTGATGCTTTAACCACTTCCTGATACCACGCAGCATAGTCTTGTTCCCGGGTTGGTGAGATCGCTGCTTTATCCTTTTTTGCCATTCAATTCCTCCGAAGTCTTTGTCATATTATCAATTTCGCCCAGCAATTGGTCCACAAGTTGATCCTGGTTTATTTTCCGGATCACTTTTCCTTTTTTAAATAAAATCCCCATGCCATCACCACCTGCAATACCTATATCTGCTTCCTTTGCTTCACCAGGACCGTTTACAATGCATCCCATAATAGCAACTTTAATCTGGGAAGGATGTTCAAGTAAAGCTTTTTCTACTTTCTCCGCAATTTTAAAAAGATCTATCTTACACCGCCCGCACGTGGGACAGGAAATAAGTTCCGGCCCCCTGCTTCTGATCCCTAAAGCCCTTAAGATCTCAAACCCTGTCCTGATTTCTTCAACGGGATCCCTTGTCAATGAGACCCGGATAGTATCACCAAGGCCCTGGGCCAGAAGCAT
>JACNHV010000166.1 GCA_014383445.1 Candidatus Desulfobacula maris
GTTTTGGCCAGTCGGTTGGTTTTGCGGACCTGTTTTCGTTGAGGTAAAATCCATGAGATTACCGTCAACTGGTCCGCTGTGACAATTTCTTCAGAACTATGCTGATTGAATACCTCCCAGGGAGTCCAATGGAAAGCGCCAACATACTCTTTGTACTGCTGCCATATCTGATCTGCACCAGAGGAAAACCCCACCAGCGCCAGGTCCCATGCTGGATCATTATTTTCATTTTGCAGGGTATTGAGGGGTGAGCTTGCGATAAAATCCTGAATCAAACTATTAACCCAATTTTCGGAAATATTGACTTTTTTTTTCATTTGTGTCTCCTATGCTGTCAGGAGTCCTTAGTTTTTCCCTGAAAAAAGGATACAAAACAAGATTGCTTTTTAAAAGGAAAATTTTGATCAACAAAATAGCAACCATAATATGCAAAACGCAAGTATTAATTAAAATTTCAAAAAAGGGCTCATATGACTTCTAAGGACAGCAAAACAGCCAACCTGACTGTTGCAGAGGCGCTCCGCTTCAAGAAAGATCGTGAAAATACTTATCGGGAAAGGGCTCTCAAGCTTTTCCCCTGGATCTGCGGACATTGTGGTCGAGAGTTCGAAGGCAAACGTCTGCGCGAGCTAACAGTACACCATAAAGACCACAATCATGACAATAATCCTCCGGACGGCAGCAACTGGGAGCTTTTGTGCATTTACTGCCACGACAATGAACACTCCCGGGACCAGGTTGCCGATGCCTATGACCACGAGGCACCTGGCAATTCCTCGGAAAATGGCGGTGGCGTTAACCCTTTTGCCGGATTAGGGGATTTATTGAAGGGTAAATTGCCGGAATAAAAAAACAATCAGAATTTTTTTCAGGCAGTTGCCAGAAGCTTGACCGGCTTTGTTTTCATAATTTTCCGGGATGCTGTAAGGGCTGTTCCCATACAGATACAAGGAGTCAAAAAAAGGATCCCAAGGGAAATCTTCAAATCAAACTGCCAGAGGCTGTCAAAAAAATACCAGGAAATCGTTCGTGAAAATCCAAAACTCAACAGGATGGCAAACAGGGCCGAGGTAAACCCGATAAATCCATACTCCAGCAAGGTAATGGCCTGGATTAATTTAAAATCTGCACCCAGAACCTTTAAAAGGTTGACCTGATTTTCATTTTTCCAGGCCTCGTGACGGGCAATGGAAAAAATAGAAACAAGCCCGGCAGCAATGGAGAGCCAGGCCATAAACCGAATGGACAGGGAGAGCCTGTCCGTTATGGACAGCAAGGTTCCGGCCATCTGGGTCACATCAATGACCGAAACATTGGGGAAGGCAGTTACAATTTTATTTTTCAGGTCCTGGCGGTTTTCCCGCGACACGTGGGAAATGGCAGCCAGAAATGTTTTGGGTGCATCATTCAAAACGCCGTTCTGAAAAAGCAGGTAAAAATTGGGCTGAAAACTGTTCCAGCGGACTTTACGAAGGTTCTTGACTTGTCCCTGCATGGGGATGCCCTGGATCTCAAATTCTATAAGATCTCCCAACGCTAAGCCATATTGTTCTGCAAATGATTTTTCAACGGAGATCTCAAAGGGCGTGGTTGCCTCAAAATCCCAGGGGGTACTGGACAGAGGTCTTCCCTGAAAAATATTTTCCGAAACATCCAGATGATCGCGATAAGAAAAATTGAACTCCATTCGCCGGCCTCGGACTTGCCGTGGGGAAACGGCCTTTCTGTTCCCGGTCTTGGATCCCGGCGCTTTATTTTCACTATAAAAGGGCTGCTGGTTAACTGTTAGAATCCGTCCCCTAACCATGGGGGAGATATTGGCAAGATAGGCATCCTGATGCTTGATAAATTCAATGAACGGCATCTTTTGTTCATCCTGAATATCCACCAGGAAAAAAACCGGAATTTTCAAACCTTCCGGCCGCATGATTTCGTTTTGCAATCCCTTCTGGACCTGGGGGATTATGGAAATCAGGAATGCACCCATGGCAATGGTGACAAAACAGGACAAAGAAGACCATTTGTTCCGAAACAGATTCCTAAAGGCAATTCTTCCCACCAGGTGACGGGTATGGGAAAGTCTTCTGCAACCTGAAAAAATAAGCCAGCCCATACCCGACAAAAAAGCCAGGGCCAGGATAAAACCGGCCACAAAGATGCTCCCGTTCCTGATAGAACCGGCCACCACAACCGAGATCCCAAAAAAAGCTGCCAGCCCTGGCAAAAAACTTGCCACCTGCCCCAGCAATCGCTTTCCATTTCTCTTCCCAATGATCTGGGTTCCCCGCAGCAGCATCAGGGGTTTTATCCCAAAGATACGGACAAAAACAGGCCAGCAGAATATCAGGCTGCCGCCCATTCCCATGACCACTGCCAGAGCAATGGTGGAAGGATCGGTGGTAAGCCGGATACCTGTGGGGATTAATCCCTGGAAGAGGATGGGAAATGCCGGAACCAGGAACAGGGAAATAACAACGGAGAGACATGAGGCCAGGGTGCCGAGTATGAGGAGTTGAAAGCTGATATAAAGGTAGATTTCCATTGGCCTGGCTCCGATGCTCATTAAAATCGCCATCTCCTGCTGTTTCAGGTTCAGATACCCCCGGAACAGGTAGGCCGTGGCAATGCCGGCCAGGAACAGGGCCACAATGCTGACCAGCCCCATATATCCGGTAAAATATCCCGTCACACGACCCAGCCTCTGGTTGACATCCCTGCTGTCATAAATACTGATCCTGCTTTGTCCCTGATATTTTTCAGAAAAGCTCTGGCGAAGTTTTGCAGTCACCACAGGCGTATCCGTGTCCCGGCTGAACCGGTAATAGTGAGAATACCTTATCCGGCTGCCGAACTGGATTAAACCGGTCCCTTCCAATTGATCAATCCCTATATAGATTTTAGGTGCAAGCTCAACTGCGGTCAAAGATTTGTCCGGATCTACGGTAAAAAAATCTTCTACCCTAAAAGTTTTATTGCCCAGTATAACAGGGGTGTTCTCATCTGTTTTATTTCGGATGCCCAGGGCATATGCTGTGTCCCGGGTCATGAACACGCCGGGTCTCGCCTGGATCTCTTTTTTTTTTGAATTCCCGGGGCTGTTCTCCAAAGAGAGGGTGCCGTACAGGGGATAGTGTTCATCAATGGCCATCACCCCTATCAGGCGGGCATTACCCCCCCCCTTAACCATGGTATAAAATCTGATGAGCCGGGCTTGGGTCTTGCCCGGCCCCAGCACCTCGTCTGCCAGCATCAAATCCTCCGAGGTCAAGGGGCTGCTGGAGGACAATACCATGTCCGCTGTTAATATTTCCTTTAAATTCTCATCCAGGTGGTGATTCAAGGACCTGCCAAAAGAGTGAATGGCAATAAATCCGGTAAGACCCAGGGACAGGTTTAATATAAAAAAAACAGCAAAACCCCTGTTTTTCATCAGCTCCCTTATGGCCATGTGCATCCAGAGCATCAGACCAGCCTGCCCCGGTCAAGCTTCCTGATTTTCTGGCATTGATCGGCCAGATCCAGATTGTGGGTCACCAGGATCAGGGTTTTATTTTCTTTTTCAACCAGATCGAACAAGAGTCTGGCGATTTTTTTACCGGTCTTGATATCCAGATTGCCAGTGGGTTCGTCTGCTAAAAGCAAGGCCGGTTTGATAATCAAGGCTCTGGCAATGGCTACCCTCTGGCATTCTCCGCCACTTAACTGCCCGGGTAAGTGGTGTTGACGATCCTTCAAATTGATCTTGGCCAGCATATCATCCACCCTATCTGTAATATGCTGGTGTTTGAGAATTTCCAAAGGCAGGCTGATGTTTTCACGGGCAGACAAATGTGGCATCAAGTGAAACCGTTGGAAAACAATCCCGATCTTAGTTGCCCTGTATCGGGAAAGCCTGTTTTCTTTCATGCTGCACAAATCCTCTCCTTGAAGGAGTATCTTACCTGAATCCGGGATATCCAACCCTGCTATAAGAGAGAGCAAGGTGGTTTTCCCGCTGCCGGACTGGCCGGTTATGGCATTAGTCTCACCAATGTCGAGACTGAAATTGACATTATTTAATACCTCAATCATGCCGGATTGGGGTTGGTGAAAGGATTTACAAACATTTTTGAGTTCAAGTATCATAACTGCTCCAGAAGAATGTCAAATACAGTTGTAGCAATAATTTTATGGCCTTCCGGATTTGGGTGGATACCATCTGCCTGGTTCAAGAAAGCTTTTCCTGCCACATCCTTTAATAGAAACTCAATAAAAGGCAGGTCATGTTTTTGGGCAAGGGATACAAAGGATGATTCAAAGGCTTTGGCATATTCCGCTCCATAATTGGGGGGAATCTTCATGCCGGCCAGGATCACTTTTATGCCATTTTTTTTTGCAAGGATAATGGATTTTTCCAGGTTTTGCGTCATTAAGTCGATTGACAGACCCCTAAGCCCGTCATTGGCCCCCAATGCCAGGACAAGGATATCAGGTTTTGATTTCAGATACCACTTGAGCCTGGAAGTCGCCCCTGCCGTTGTTGAACCGCTGATGCTGCCGTTGATAATTTTGACAACGTCAAACCCTTTTTGTTTGAGCATGTCTTGAACCAGGAAAGGAAATGCCTGTTCCGGTTCCACCCCAAGACCTGCGGAAATTGAATCCCCAAGGATTACAACCTTCACACCTGTGTCCTTGGCAAATATTGAAGGAATCCTTCCAGGCAATAGTGAAAACATGGTTACAAGCAGGAACAATAGAATAAAAGGGAAAACGTATTTTTTCACGGGTTTTAAGATCCTTACATTTTTACATATTTATATGTCTGTTGTTTAATATGGTTCTTTAAACATAGTCTGTAAACCCTCTTATTTGTTCTAACAAAAATATCCTTTAAAAGGATCGGTAATTTTCATGCTATGTGTGGCGGCTCGCCTTCAAGCCCTGGGTTGACTGGCAACATAAATAGATAGTCAGCACCATCTCAAAATGGATATCGCTTAATTTTTGTTTCCCGTGTGATTTAATGGGGGCTTGTTTAATTTAGTTTTTCTTTTTTTCAAATATTTGAATCTTTCTTTACAATCGGAATATCTATTGATACAAGTTGATTAATCAAAATCTATTAATAATTGCAGTCGATTAACATTCATCTGAAATTGCTCAGAGTCCACGGAATTATCCGTAAACTGCCTCGACAAAACAGATATCAGGTGACAATTAAAGGGATGAAATTGGCAAATGCTTTAAGTGCGTTATTAGCTGCATCTACTGAAAATCTTTTGAAAATAGCTGCATAATTTTCTTGTTTTTTATGATAGAAACGAAGGAGTAAGGCACTAATAAACGTTGAGGTGATTATGGGACCAATTAATTCCCCGAAACATGAAACAAGAGTTCTAAATCTTTATACTCGACTGATGAGAGCGACCAATACTGAATGATCAGGTAAGAATCACTAATGAAGCTAAGCTTTCGATTACCACAGTTGATAGTTCAGATTTAATACTGATTGATATTCCGGCATACAATTAAAAAATTTAAGGAGATACTTATGAATTTTCAAGACATTATACAAAAAAGACGTTCTATAAACTTCTTTGATCCAAAGAAAAATGTTTCAGAAGATATTTTGGTTAAAATGATTGAAATGGCAAGCAATACACCATCGAGTTTTAATCTGCAGCCATGGAATCTCATGGTACTGAAGACCCCTATGGAAAAGGAAAAGTTAAAAGCCTTGGCTTGGGATCAACCCAAGGTTGTTGAGGCTCCAGTTGTCCTGATTGTTCTTGCGGACATGAATGGATGGCAGGAAGACCACCCGACTTTTAAAAAAAACTGGAAAAAAAATCTTGAAACAGGAACAATGCAAAAGGAACAGCGGGAATGGTTTATCAATGCCACAAAGTCTCTTTACAACTGGAGCCCGGATGCCAATCTTGCCTTTGCTGCCAAGAATACTGGTTTTTTTGCAATGAGCCTGATGTATGCCGCAACGAGCTTGGGGCTTGAAACACACCCCATGGATGGATTTGACCATGAAGCCGTTAAAAAAGAATTTAAGATTCCTGATAATTTTTGGGTACCGTTGTTGCTTGCCGTTGGATACAAACAACCTGATTTGGAATTACATCCAGCAAAATGGAGAAAAAAATATAATGAGATAGTGGTTTCGTTTTAGTTTATTGCTTTGTGATTAAGTACAGGGCTATGGGTTCGATCAATACCACGGGCTTAAAAGTATAAATATCTTATAAAAAATATTATCAGAAAAGTAAAATAAATATGATGAGTATTCCCATTCAACTATGAAGCTGAAGAAAAAACAGTGCTTTGATAAATTTTTTTTATTTTTCTTGATTCAGATCAATTCATTATATTTCTATTTTTGTTATTTTCTATATTAAGGTTAACAAAAAATGGAGGAAGACATCATGCATGACAACTGTAGCGACTCATTTCAATCTGGAAAACAAATTGTGGATAAAATCAGAATCATGGGGTTTAATACAAGCCCTATTGGTGAGGAACTTAAAATTATATGTACAAATTGTGACGCTGAATTTCAAATGGCATACATGGAATCCCAATGCCCGTCCTGTAAAATGGTATATGGGGTAACACCATGTCATTCCCATAGTGCACAGTTTGTAAAAGCCGCAGGAGTAAATTATTAATATGCCGGATACGATCGAGGATATAAAAAAACGCCTGGAAGAACTTGACATACTTATCCGTGAAACAGAGGCACGTCTTCCTGCCCATTCCACCAAACCTCCCGTTATGGTGGACCTTTTAGAGTATGAAGATGAGTACGATGTCCTGTTAAAAAAACTCAATGGACTGAAAAACATGTGATTAAATTTAAAAACTAATAATGGTATCCAAGGCATGCCCTTGGTTTTAGCCCCGTGGTTTTTTATGGACATAAAATCTTTTTGGTTCTAAAAGTATTGTTAGCCTTTAATTCAAAAATACAGAAAGGATACTGATGAAAAATGCATACCTTATTGGTCACATTACAATAAAAGATCAAGAAAAATGGACTGAATATCGTAATAAAGTGCCTGCTACCTTAGAACCATGGGGTGCAAAGTTAATTCTCAGAGGCAAACTTTGTTCGGTTCTTTCTGGTAACCATGAGCATATTGATACTGTTGTTATCAGTTTTCCTAATTTAGAAGCACTAAACAATTGGTACTTTTCTCCTGAATACCAATCTTTAATACCTATCAGGCAAGAAGCAGCCAGAATGGATTTGCTTTCATATGAGGAATAACATTGAACACAAACCATATTCAAAAGAAGAATGTCAAATGCTCGTAATAGAACCTTTAGGTGTTGTGAACACTGGTGAAACTTGCAGCGACCTCAAAGCTGACAATGACATCTGGATATAATTCAGATTGAGAAATAATGATAAACCGAATTCAAACAATTAACCAAATCAAACCAATCTTTAGAGAGTATCTGGATTATATGAGTCAGTTTTCTTTAATTAATGATGTTGAGTCCTGGTGTAAAAGCGCACTGAAAAATTTACACCTCTATTCTATTGCCGATGACCGGTATATTTACATTCTAAAAAAATCAGACACTATTATTGGCTTTGCCATGGTCAATAAGCACTTTCGGTTCAATTCAAAAGGCCTTGCTGTGGCCGAATTCTACATTCAAAAAAATCACGAAAAAAAAGGTTATGGTCGCAGATTGGCTGAGCATTTATTTGAAAAATTACCCGGCAATTGGGAAGTTGCAGTGAGTATAAAAAACAAATCTGCTCTGGTGTTCTGGAATCAGGTGGTATCATCTTATACAGATGGTAAATTTATTAAAGAATGGAACGCCTCTTTTAATGGGTATGGCTTTGTCTTTAACAATGGTTTGAAAAAAACCTTTTAATTTTTATTCAAAATTTTCACCTTCAAAGAATATCATTATCAGAATTCCTCCAGCAACCGGAACTGTTTTTCCAGAGGATGTTGGTGAGGGGGATATGGATTTTAAGGATTAAAAATAATTTCTTAATTTCAACTCAATCGGGTGCGGGTTCAAATATGTCTGAACCTTTAACCACGGCTGGTCATACTTCATCACATAATGGTTGATCAGGGTTATCGGGACGATGAGAGGCACATAGCCCGAGCGATATTGTGCAATAATGTCTATCAGCTCTTCCTTTTCAAATGAAGACAGGTTTCGCTTAAAGAAACCGATCATGTGCTTGAGAACATTAATGTTTTTTGATACAGTTGCCTTCAACCGTAATGCAGCCAAAAGAAGGGCTTCATATTCATCAAACAATCGATCAATCGGCAATTGTTTTCCATGGGCAACCAGTTTCCCAAGTTTGCGGTAATGATCATGACTGTGGGAGAGAATCAAATATTTGTTCCGTGTATGAAAATCCACAAGACCCCCAAGAGCCTTATTCTGATTGATCAGATCCCGCCATCGCTGAAAAGAGAAGATGCTCTCAACGAATAATTCTCTGAGTTGCGGATCATTCAGCCGCCCGGCTTCTTCCACTGGTACCCGGGGAAATGCCCGTATAAAAGCGCGGGCAAAAAAACCGGTGCCGGTTTTACGGATCTGGCCGTCATCTCCATAGACCTTGATCCGGTAAAGTCCGCTGCTGGGGGATTTGCTCCTGAAAATAAATCCGCACAAATTCTCCTTTTCCAGGGACCTTAACCGTCTTTTGATCCATTCGTTCATCTGATCCGTTTTGTCAATGCCGGTTTTCTGGGTGACAATCCTGGGATTTTCAGGCAGTCCCACCAGCCGGACCGCTTCTCTTGGCGTGGGCATACCGCACTCGACTTCAGGGCAGACAGGGATGTAGTCGATAAAAAGGCCAAGGGTCTGAGTGAGAAAGCGGTCATGGCTGTGGCCGCCATTATAGCGGACCTTGTTGCCTAAAAGACATGAGCTGATACCGATTTTAACGGGTGTAAGCATATGGTCCTCCTGTTTGATTGATGATATAACATAAAAATGGCATTGACATCATCTCATTGCATATATAGATTCTGTTTATTATCGGATTCTTTTTTGAATACACAATCTTTTTATTACCATATTTACATCTGATGCAATAGGGTTCTGGTTTTTTTTCTCAACTGATTTTTCTTTTTAAAAAGGAAAGGATATGACCATAACAGATCAAAAAACCGTTCTGGTGACCGGTGCCACAGGATATGTTGCCGGCCGACTGATTCCATTGCTGCTGGCATCTGGTTACCGTGTAAGAACAATGGGACGATCCATCGAAAAAATGGCCGGCCGGCCCTGGAGTAATGACCCTAATGTTGAGCTGGTCAAAGGAGATATTATGGACATAATGTCTTTGCGGAAGGCCGTCTCTGGATGCGGAACGATTTACTATCTGGTTCATTCCATGCTTTCACAGAAAAAAAAATACCGGCATGCCGATCAAATCGGTGCGGAAAACATGGTTCAGGCAGCAGCAGATGCCCATGCAGATCATCTGATCTATCTTGGAGGACTTGGGGATATTCATCATAAAAACATCAGTAAACACCTTTTATCCAGAAACGAAGTGGGACAGATCCTGTTGAACGGACCTGTTCCTGCCACTGTCCTGCGGGCAGCCATGATCCTGGGATCGGGCAGTGCCAGCTTTGAAATTTTAAGGTATCTTGCAGAACGGCTGCCTATCATGGTGACACCCAAGTGGGTCCGCATGCCCACACAGCCCATTGCCATTACCAATGTATTGGGATATCTGAAAGGGTGTCTGGAACACCTGGAAACCCGGGGCAAAACATTTGATGTCGGCGGCCCGGAGGTTGTTGCCTATAGTGACCTGTTCCGTATTTTTACCAAAGAAGCCGGACTGCCGGCACCCATAATGATCAAGGTCCCTGTGTTGACACCCAGATTGTCATCTCTGTGGATTCATCTGGTTACTCCGGTTCCGGCAAGCATTGCCCAGCCGTTGACGGAAGGGTTGAGTCTGCCGACCATCTGCACTGAAAATGACATTACCCACATAATTCCGCAAAAATTGATCTCCTGCCGGGAAGCCATTCAAAGAGCGCTGGACCGCATCCGTCAAGAGCAGGTGGATACCTGCTGGACCGATGCCGGTGAAATCAAATATCCGGAATGGGCCCAGTTCGGAGATTCCAAATACTCAGGCGGCACTGTCCTGAAATGCGGATACAGGTCAACCGTCCAAGGAACGGCCCCGGATATGTGGAAAGCCGTCGTAAAACTGGGTGGGGAAACCGGGTACTATGCAGCTGATCTATTATGGAAAATTCGTGGCGTCTTGGATATTTTAGCCGGTGGGGTGGGCCTGGCCCGGGGCAGACGATCAAAAGAACGACTGAATGTGGGAGACAGTCTAGATTTCTGGAGGGTCCTGGAACTTAAGCCCCCTTCAAAACTGCTGTTGCTGGCAGAAATGAAAACACCCGGGGAAGCCTTGCTGGAGATCTCCATCACAGACACTGGAAAAGATCAGTTCGAGATTGTGCTGTTATCCCGTTTTTTACCCAAGGGCCTTATCGGGATCCTATACTGGTATGTTCTGTATCCTTTTCATCAATACGTCTTTGCCCGGATGCTCAACGGCATGGTTGACTCAGCCGGCTTGAAACCTACCGGGTCCCCCGTTAGATTTACCCCTAAAATTTCATAAACCTGAAAGACCATTTTATCATTTAAGGAGAAAAAATGAACACCCGCGAAAAACAAGCATTCGATCAAGTAAAGGCCCTGTTCAAGGCCCAAACGCTTGCGGTCTTGGCTACCCAGGAAAACGATCAGCCCTATGCAAGCCTGGTTGCGTTTACAGCAACACCGAATCTTGAACAGATCATTTTTTTAACCCCCGCAACCACCCGAAAATATGAAAATCTCAAGCACAACCCCAAAGTTGCCATTCTGGCAAACAACAGCATGAATCAGCCGGCTGACATTTACAAGGCCATATCGGTTACTGCCACTGGCATCGCAGCAACGTTTGAAGGTCATGAAAAAGAGCCGCTTCTGGAACTTTATCTAAAAAAACATCCCCATCTAAAAGTGTTTTCGTCTGCGCCGACCACTTCGCTGGTATGTGTAACCGTGGACCGATATTTTATGGTCAACCAGTTCCAGAATGTTATTGAAATCCGGGTGGCAAGGTGAGGGCCAAAAAAGGTTAGCATTCAAACCATATTCCCGTTTCTCTTTTGCATTTTTTATATTTTTAATATATGATCAGGTTTAAATAAACTTTTTAAGTTGTTCGATCAATCGGGTTGAAAAATAGTACAATAAAGATCTGGCAATTTCGATTTCCTCAGTATTGATGCCTTCACGAATAGGTCTGTTGCATGAAGTACATCTCTGGATTTTAATACACCTTTATTTTCCAGTGATATGATAACCTTCAAAAAAGGAGAGATCTCATGGAAGTAAAAGATTATTGTAAAGCTATGTTGGCAGAAGTTACCGCTTGGAAAGTCAAACTTGAGGCAATGAAAAAAGTGGCTGAAACTTATGGTTCTGCTCAGAAAGAAAAAATCCTGCCGTTAATAGGACAACTTGACCAGGAAGTAACAACAGCTCAGTTGCGCGTTGACCAGTTGGAGAATGAATGTCCTTCTGACTGGTCACCCATGAAAAATGAACTGGATGATCTTTTTGGAACCATTGGGAGCAGTGTTGACAGGGCATGGAAAGAACTTGAACCTGGAAATGTTGGCGGTTGAGTATCATATTTCAACAATAAAAATTTTGACAATTTATTGTTCGGCCCCGCACATTAACCTGCGGGGCCTTTTTTAAATTGAAGCATGTTATACGGAACGGTAGTGTCAAAAATTTTATGGAAATAGGGATATATAATGAAAAGTAGTACAGGAATCAAAGAACAATAAGGAAATAAAAATGAACGGGGATCGATTCCTTGTATTTTTTGAACTTGACCAAGAACGCCCTCTTGTCGGTGATGATAACAAGAATTGATACAGAAAATGATTAAAGTCAGAAGATCACCATTCAAGAATCCCGCATACAAAAAATGAATCATGATGCCATACAAGGTGTAAATAATGATCCGGTTCGGCCTGTGCTGTATATTTAAGGCACAACCCATTAAATTCAGAAAAACAACCGCGGCCTATCTTTCACGATTTTCGCATCAGGAACAACGGAAGCGTTTGTCTGAGGTCTGTTTGGCCAATGCGCAAAGTTTAATTGAGGCATTGGCATTTTGTCAACGAAACAATATCGGGGCATTCCGGATCAACAGCCAGATCCTGCCTTTAAAAACCCATCCAGATATCGGCTATGATATTTCGGAACTGCCGGATTCAGAACGCATCATCAAAACATTCAAGGCATGCGGCACCTTTTGCCGGGAACACAATATCCGCACCAGCTTTCATCCGGATCAGTTTATTATTCTGTCCTCTCCAAATCCGGATGTGGTGGCCCGTTCCATAGCAGATCTCAAATATCAGGCCCAGGTGGCAGAATGGATCAATGCGGATGTGATCAATATTCATGCCGGCGGTGTGTATGGGGACAAAGCCGGTGCGATCAATCGCCTGAAACAGACGATTGAGATACTTCCGGAACAGGTCAGGAAACGTCTGACGCTTGAAAATGATGATAAAAGCTATTCACCTGAAGATCTTCTGCCCATCTGTTCGGTCATGCATATCCCGCTGGTTTATGATGTGCACCACCATCGATGTTTAAAAGACTGTTTTTCCGTTGAAGCGGCAACGCTCAAATGCCTTGGTACATGGGACCGGGAACCCTTGTTTCACATATCCTCCCCGAAAAACGGATGGGAAGATAAAGAGATCCGAAAGCACCATGATTATATCAATATAAAGGATTTCCCGGATATTTGGCTTTCCATGGATCTGACCATTGAAGTCGAAGCAAAAGCCAAGGAGTTGGCTGTTTTTAGACTGATGAAAGATTTACGCAGGATGCCGTCCAAAGATCTCCTCAATCCAAACACCTGATCCCGTCAAAAGAATCCAGGCGCGATCATGTATCAGGCAGATGCCTTTCTGACCTTTTTCAGCAAATCGATCAATGACATTTGGATTGCCCTCTCCAGCGTGAGCATCTGCCCTATGAGAGGCACCTTAAGTTGAAGTGTTCCGACAACAGGGCTGGTCTATCTTTGCATCCTGTCATTCACATTGAATCTTAAAATTATAATTCTTTTATCCATATCTCAATTGATTTTCATCAGGTCATTGAGAATATAACCGGCAACCTTATTGGCAGAGACCGCGCACTCCTGGGCCATACTCGCATTAATGACCTGTCCTTTGTTCATAATTCCGATTGCAAACATATTTTTTGAAATTGAAACGTCTTTTAACCTGCCTTTTTTCATAACCCGGCAGGAGTCCGGATCTATCCATAATCCGCCCGTTTCAATTGTCCGAGGCATCTTTTCCCAAGCAGATTTCCCCGTTTCATTTTCATCCAGGACCCGCGTTTCGATTTGAACCAACCCTGATGCAAGAAGATTTTTAGCCAGTTTTGACGGATTGCTTTGATAAGTAGTCGATTGCCCCCTTGCATCCACGACAAAATAATATATTTCGCAGTTCAGTTTTCCAGTATCATCCTGGAAACACATCTCAAACCAGTGAGATTCGGAACGGTGCTTCAATTGATATGAATCCCCCAGTTTCTTAAGTTTCAGCACCCCGGATTCCATAAACGCCAGAATCTTTTCTGCATTTATAAGGGGGATACCGGCAGCATGGGACATGAAAGCAGATTTAAAATCGGTTTCAAACCAGTACCGGTGGGAGGGTCTCAAATTTAAATAGGCCTGTTTCATGAATGATATGTCATTGGATAATATGGTCTGCCACAGGATATCACCCTCAGGGTTATCCCCTTGTTGCGCCTGCCGGATATCTTTTCTCAAAATTGAAACGGGGTCATTTTGCGGACTTAAAATCGCTTTCCAATCTATTGATGTATCATAGGCCGTCTCGATCTCCTTTTTCAACAGATAAAAAAGGTCTTCCAGCCTCAGACAACCTTTTTGCTGATTCACCAAACGATTGAGCCGCGAAACTGAAAAATAATGATTTTGATGGGTTCCGATGGCACCCCTTACTTTTGGCAGGAACCCCTTTCTTGAAAACAGGGTGACCTGCCTTGTGTTTTTGGCTGGCGAATAGGTGAGAATACCTTGATCATTCCTTGAAAAATCCCCTTCTGAGAACAGTGTCAAAGCTGTATCAATAGCGCTTAAACTGGTTCCCAGGACCGCTACATTTGCACCCATGGGTATCTGCTCCAACAGTTGTGCTGCAGGCCACGGAGACGAAAAATACCCTGGGTGTGTACTGGTGCCGAACCAGTGACCCGTCGCCAGCAGCACCCGCTCAGACACGCTTTTTTTAATGCCGTTTTCGAATTGATCAGACGTAATAACGATGAATTGATCCTCATTCTCCTTTATATCAATGACGGTGCACCGGTTCTGAATAACCACCTGAATACCGATCTGGGCAGCCGTTTCAAGGGCATCATCAAACCGGCTGCGAAGGTATTCCCCCATCACCATGCGAGGAAGATACAAGTTGTTTGAACGGTTAAAGCGATCCGCCGGTAAAAAAGGTATCAATTCTGGATACATCTCTTCAAGATTGGTCTTTTGATTGAAAAACCAGTCTAACAAATCATTGGGGCGGTCTGCAAAAATACTCATATCTTGGGCCGGCATATTGCTGATATGAAACGGAAAGATGTTTTTTCCTTCATACGGAAGACCCGGACCCATGTGTGAATTTTTTTCAAAAATGATAATTTTGATGTTTGCCAGGACCGGATTATTCCCGGTAATCTTATTTTTAACCATTCCAATAAATTGACACAGCATGGACGTGCCGGTCAGGCCGCAACCGATAATGGCCAATGAATAAATTTGCCCCATATCTGCTTAATCCTTAATTTATGCCATCGATAACAGAAACGATCGAATATTGGTCTGCCTGTTTTTGATCCCCAGTTTAACCTGAATTTCAAATTTCTGTAAACACTATCATTGTATTTTTATATAAAAGTAGTGATATATGAGTTTTGAGCCGTGAGAAAAAAGCATCAGTTTGGCCTCCCACATATATCATCACTCGTTCATAATTTGTTGTGCCAACCAAGGCATGGGGGCAGTTGAATTCTCGAAACCATGGGTCACGCAAATTGGGCAGCAGTTTTTCCTGCTTGACTGTAAATCACAAATTTATTATTCGATTATTCATAAAACAACTTATTGATAAGGTGTATCGTGCTGGCTACAGCAGTGGCTCATTTTTTATGATCACCACACAACGACCAGGGACTGGCCCTGATCAATGCATCCACACGACCGGCCATACACCCGGTCATCAGAAATATCAAAGCGGTATTTCATTCATGATGAATGAATATTTTGGGAGCATGAAATGGAAAAAAAATGGTTAACTGCATTGGGACAAATGATCTGCGGCATTTATGTTTTAACCACAAGGTTTGAAGATACCATTAACGGGATGATCGCTTCATGGGTTACCCAGATCTCCCATGACCCGCCCCTGATAGTGGTGGCAATCCACCCCAACCGGTATTCTCACGCCCTGATCGACAGCAGCGGGGTGTTTGCCCTGCACGTTATACACCGCTCCCAAAAAGAACTGCTGAAGCGGTTCAAAGGACCTGATCCCCTAAAAAAATTTGACGGAATTTCATGGAAGTACGGGAAAACCGGGGTACCAATTATAGATGCGTGTATTGCAAGCTTTGAATTAGAGGTAAAAGAACAACATCCTTTGGGAAACCATACGCTTTTTGTAGGTGAGGTGGTCAGCTGCAGGTTTCAATCCCCTGGCACTCCGCTTTCAACCCTTGATTATGAGGGTATGTATGTGGGAAAAGATTAAGTTGCACGCATGAAAAAGAAAACCATCATGGGGTTGAACCCGGTAAAGGTGTTGTTTGCCATGGAATATTTTCTCCAGGGACTGGCAAACCCTTTTCAGGGAATTACCTATCATTCGTTTTTCCGGCATTTCCATTTCACCTATGGAATGACAGAGGCGGCCACCCAGGGATTTTTCTCAAAATCCTACCTGGCATGGAGCTTTAAGCCTATTATCGGCTTTTTCATGGATGCCTATGGAAAAACAAGAATTGTTTTAATTTTTCTGCTGCTTTCAGGTGTAGCGCTGTATCTTCTGATTCCCTTTGTGGATACCTCTGCTCTTATTTTTTTCTGGATGATGTTTGCCCTGTCAGTGGTGTTTGCCGGCACTGACGTGGCCGTGGACCGGGCCACCATCATAACGGGGGATGAAGAGTCAAAGACCCGTGGCAAATCAAGGGCTGTAACCGTTGGAATCAACCAGGCCATCTGCTGGGGTGCAATATACGGGACCAGCATAATTGCCGCATTTTCAGGCGGCTGGATTGCGGACAATGTTAATATTCGTGTCCTGTTAATATCTTTGGCCGTGGTTCCGGCAGTCGTTCTGGTGGTAGTCCTCCGGCTGCCAAAGGATACGGCTGTGCCAATCCCCTTGAGGGAATCTGTTACAAATTTCTGGAAAGGGCTGAATACCGGTCCTGTGCTCTGGATTATCCTGTTTTATTTTTTATTCCATTTTCAGCCGGCCATGGGAGCGCTCTGGACGAATTATCTGATCACTGAAATCAAATTCACCCAGACCCAGATCGGGTATGCTGACGGTGTGGCTTATTTCGGGTATTTTATCGGTGTGCTGGTCTTTGCCTGGTTTGGGATCAAATGGCAGGACAAATTGGGATTTCGATCACTATTTAAGATCTTCATCCTGTTGAGCATCTGTGTTAATCTGACCCAGTACCTGATGGTGGAACCCTGGTTTTCAAGAGTCACCCATACCTTCTCAACCTGGGTTCCCTGGAACCACGGGACTGTTCGGTGGGTGTATTTTGCAGGGTATAATTTTTTATCGGGCATTCTCATATCTCTGATACGGATGTCCACTTTCAGCCTGGTGGGTGCCGTCATTCCCGTTGCTGCTGCAGGATCACTCTTTGCCGGATTCATGTCCGTTGCCAACCTGGCCTATTCATTTTCCTATGCCAGCGGTGCATGGTTGTATGAAAACGGGATGCGGTTCACCATATTCAGATCGTTCCAAGACAATTTGCTCAATATCCCGGCAAGCCCTACAGATCACATGTCCATTGCTCTTTTGATATGTATCGGTTCCCTGGCCTTTCTGTTAAGTTTTCTGGCCGTGCACATGCTCCCGGATAAAGCACAGACACAGGCTGTTCAGGACAGCGAAGAGGTCCTGGCGTCACCGGACAGATACACGGCACTGGGCCGCGGGTTTTTAACGACAGTAAACAGGGTCAGCCTGGGAGCCGGGATTGCGGTCTTCTGTCTGTTAGGCTTTGTGGCAGGGATTGATATCCTAGGCAGTGTTATCCTGACATTTCTGGGAATAAGCTTTTTGCGCAAGGCATTTCTTGACCGGCGACTTAATCGGTTTCCCTATAGTTGACGGTAGGTAAAACACCACTTAAAAGGGTGATAAATTGCTGTCAAAGGGTTATTTTACAAGGCAAAGATAAAAAAAGGATATCAGGGAAAAGGCACGGGCAAGAATTGAAATCTTGCTTGGCAAGCTTTTCCATAAGGTCACCCGGAAAAATTCCATTCCCGGTTAAAGGTCTGAATAATCCGGTGCCATCTTGAATTATTTGATCTAGGGGTTATTGTTATCAGCATCATCTTTTTAAACATCAGCATTTGACGCTGCACACATGAAGAGGACATATTTTGGAAAAAATTAAAAAAATAAACCGACGGATTGAAGCATCCCGACACCTCGATTACAAAGAGGGAGAGTGGGTTCTTGCCTATAGCGGCTGGCAGGACTATGCTCTTTCTGATGGTTCCGGCCTGACCCGATTAGGGACAAACCCCAAAAATCCCTCCCATGCATTGGGGATATTGGGCATGCCGGGTTTTACTGCCTATATGGGTTTATTGGATATTGGCCGGCCAAAACAGGGAGAGACCCTTGTTGTTGCTGCTGCCACTGGACCGGTGGGTGCTACTGTAGGACAAATAGGCAAATTAAACGAATCAAGGTTCAGGGGTTCATTATTTTTGATGATTATGGCCACCGGTATGATGAATTTGCAAAAGATATGTCTCAATGGCTTGACACAGGACAGATAAAATACCGGGAGCATCTGGTTGCAAAATTAGAACGTGCGCCAAAAGAGTTTATCGGCATGTTAGAAGGTCAAAATTTTATGAAATTAGTTGTCCGGGTGAATGACGAACATTAATTCATAGTTTTAAAAGGATATTTTATGTCATTTGATAAACTTGGCCTTAGGGTCGAACTGCTTAAAGCTGTTAAGTCCAAGGGCTATAGTACCCCCACCCCCATTCAGACCAGGGTCATTCCGGCTATTCTCGGCGGACGGGACATTCTTGCCCGTGCCCAGACAGGAACAGGAAAAACAGACGCATTTGCACTCCCCCTGATTGAAATCCTGAGCTGGCAGGATTGCAACAGACGACATCCCAGGGCCCTTGTCCTGACACCAACGCGGGAACTTGCGCTTCAGGTGGGGGACAGTATCAAAGCCTATGCAAGGAAAGTGTCCATGCGATGCACAGTGGTTTATGGCGGGGTTACTGTCAAACCCCAGATCGATCGACTGAGACGCGGCATTGATATTCTTGTGGCCACACCGGGCCGTCTTCTGGATCTTGCCAGCCATAGCAGCCTGAATCTTGCCCATATCGAATTTCTGGTTTTTGACGAGGCAGACAGAATGCTGGACCTGGGATTCAGTGAGGAGA
>JACNHV010000228.1 GCA_014383445.1 Candidatus Desulfobacula maris
GGAATATTGAAAAATATTTAACCAGGATTGATATCCCCATGCTGGCTATCCAGGGGAAAAACGATCAGTATGGAACCTTAAAACAGATTGAGTCTATTAAAAATCATATAAAACATGTCAAATCATATCTGGTTGATGATTGTGGGCATTCTCCTCATCTTGAACAGCAGGAAATTGTATTAAATATCATGGCCAGATTTATCCATCAGATTTGTCATAAGAATCATATTTTCTAACCAATTTATGCCAACCCGTTCAGGTCAATTTGCCTTTCCATCGCTGGAACGGGTTATTCAAAATTTCTTATGGCAAATATCCAGGTATAAAATTTATTTGTTTGACATCTTAAATAATAATTATTAATTGAACCTGTTGGCATGGAAATGGACGTGGAAGTGAAAACAGAAAGATAATTACTTATTGAAAATAGGAAAAAAACATTATGGGCGGTTTTTTCGGTTGTGCTTCTAAGCTGGAATGTAACAAAGAACTTTTTTATGGAACAGACTATCTGTCACATCTTGGAACCAAACGTGGTGGTTTGGCTACTGTGAATCAAGGCGGATTTCATCGGGCAATTCACAGTCTTGAAAATGCATATTTCAGATCAAAATTCGAATCAGATATTGATAAACTGCCTGGAAAGATGGGGATAGGCGTTATCAGCGACACAGATTCCCAACCCATCATGATTCATTCCCACCTTGGAAAATTCGCAGTGGTGACCATTGGCAAAATTGCAAACATAGAAGAACTGACCCAAAAAGCATTTTCACAAAATGTCCACTTTGCCGAAACAAGCCAGGGTGATATCAACCCCACAGAGCTTGTGGCAATTCTCATCAGCCAGAAAGGCTCTTTTAAGGAAGGGATTTTAAACGCTCAGACAAAGATCAAGGGCTCCTGTTCAATGCTGGTTTTGACGGATTCAGGTATTTTTGTGGCCAGGGACCGACTGGGGAGAACCCCTATTATCATAGGCAAAAGAGAGGATGCATTTGCAGCAAGCTCTGAATCAAGTGCATTTTCCAATCTTGGTTTTGAAACGGAATACTATGTCGGCCCCAATGAAATCATCCTTATGAAACCAGAAGGAATTGAACAGGTTCAGCCCCAGGGCGAGGAACTGCAGATCTGTTCATTTTTATGGGTATACTATGGATATCCGGCATCATCCTATGAGGGAATCAATACGGAAAAGGTCCGGTATAATTGCGGGGCAGCCCTGGCAAAAAGGGAAACCAAAAAGGCTGATCTTGTTGCCGGTATCCCCGACTCTGGAATCGGCCATGCCATAGGATTTGCCAATCATAGCAAAATACCCTATATGAGACCCTATGTAAAATATACCCCGACATGGCCCAGAAGCTTCATGCCCCAGAATCAGGAAATGAGGGACCTTGTGGCTCGAATGAAACTGATCCCTGTTAAAGAAATTATCCAGGGAAAACGTATCATATTCTGTGATGATTCAGTTGTCAGGGGGACTCAGCTAAAGGATCATACCAAGATTTTGTATGAATATGGTGCAAAAGAAGTTCACATGAGAATTGCCTGCCCTTGTCTTATTTATCCTTGTGAATTTCTTAATTTTTCAACATCCCGATCAACCCTGGATCTAGCCGGCCGGAAAGCCATTTACGAAATTGAAGGGATTGAAAACTCAGATCTGACAGACTATGCCCGGGATGGCTCACAAAAGCATACAGCCATGGTCAATAAAATCATAGGCCGGCTCAAACTCGATAGTTTAAAGTATCAAAAAATAGAAGATCTGATTGAAGCCATTGGTCTTCCCAAAAAAAGACTGTGCACTCACTGCTGGGACGGATCAAGTCATTTTTAAAGCTGATTGACAAATTGAGCAATATTTGAAATAAATCAATAATTTAAATCACGATAGATTATAAAGGGAGTAACTCTTGACCGGGATAAGTGAAATTCTCGTTTTAGTGCTGCTGATTACCGGTATCTTAATTTTGCCAAGATTTTTTAAGGGTGAACCTGTCAAAAAAACATCTTCTGCAAAGATGCTAAAAAAACTTCCTGCAAAAATTCGATTCAGTATTGTACTTTCCCTTATTTACCCAATAGCCATGGCCCTTTACCTGAAGCCATGGAATGGAAATCTTATTTCTTATATTTCCTATGGAATTATACCTGTCATTCTTGTCTGGGCTGTTATCTGGATCATAGCCGGAAGAAAGACACCATCAAAGAAGAAGTTAAATAAATAGTATCTCACCGAAAACCTGGACAATTTTCCTCAAGCCTGCTTCAGGCGATGCCAGAGCCGGGTATAGCGTTTGAATGATTTTACAGTATTAATGGCCATGGCAAGGGCTTTTTTTGTTCCCACAAGCACCACCAGTTTCCTGCCCCGGGTTATAGCCGTATAAATTAAATTTCTTTGCAAAAGGATATAGTGCTGCGTCACAACGGGTATGATTACAACCCGATACTCGGAACCTTGAGATTTATGGACAGAAATTGCATAGGCATGAACAATTTCATCAAGGGAAGAAAAATCATACTCAATATCCCTGCCGTCAAAATTAATCTGCACTTTTTGATCAATAAGATTAATATCAATAATTTTGCCGATATCACCATTATAGGTATGCTTGTCATAATTATTGCGGATCTGCATCACCTTGTCTGAAATTTTAAATTCCCTGTTTCCCCTTTGGATCATTACTTTGTTTGGATTCAAAATTTTCTGAAGTTCATGATTAAGGTTGGCAGCCCCGACAATACCTTTGTGCATGGGGGTTAAAACCTGGATGTCATCTACGGGATCAACCTTAAATTTGTCTGGTATTCTGTTTTGTACCAGGTCAATAATAGTGTTTAAAACCTCTTCCGGGGTTTGTTTTTGAACAAAATAAAAATCCCCTTGCTCATCATCATTTGCCACCACGGGAAACATACCCTTATTGATCCTGTGGGCATTGACAACAATCAGACTCTTTTTGGCCTGCCGAAAAATCGTGTCAAGCTCAACAACGCTGAAGGTATTGGACACGATCAAATCATTCAATACATTTCCCGGACCCACTGAAGGTAATTGATTGACATCTCCAACAAAAATAAGGGTGGCCTCTTTTGGAACAGCCTTTAAAAGATGATGCATAAGAACTATATCAATCATGGAAGCTTCATCAATGATCAGCACATCACATTTCAAAGGATTTTGAGTGTTCTTTTTAAAACCGGCTTCCTTCATGGAATAATCAAGCATCCTGTGGATGGTCTGGGCTCTTGTCCAGGTGGATTCACTCAATTTTTTGGCAGCTCTTCCAGTGGGAGCGGCAAGTAAAATTTGGGCACCTGCTTTTTTTAAAATTTTGATAATGGCATTGATAATGGTGGTTTTACCCGTACCAGGACCGCCTGTAATAATTAAAACCTTTTCTTCCAGAGATTTTTTTACTGCCTCTTCCTGGTTTTTAGCAAGTGTTATCTTAATCTGCCCTTTAACCCATTCAATGGCTTTGTTTGAATCAATTTTTCTAACACTTTTGCAGGAATTTTTAACTCGTTTAAAATTATCAACAATTCCTGTCTCACAAACATGAAATTTGTTTAAAAAAACAAGTTTATTATTTTCTTGCCCTACCCCTGTCTCTTCATTGGTATCTTCATTGATATTCTCATTAATATTTTCAATAACAATCCGGCCTGCTAAAAAAGACTCTGCAATTGCCTTTAAAACAATCTGTTTTTCTATCTCCAGCATTTGTTGAATTTTCTGACACAGCTCATCATAGGGGTAACAGACATGGCCGTCATCAGCCAGCTTGTGCAGCACATATTCAAGCCCTGCTTTAATGCGCTGGGGGGCATGCTTTTCCATGCCAAGTTTTTCTGCAATACTATCTGCTATGGTGAAGCCTATGCCAAAAATATCCTGGGCAAGCCTGTAAGGATTTTCCTTTACAGTATAAATGGCATCCTGACCATAGGTTTTAAAAATCTTTGCAGCATAGGCTGTACTGACCCCCTGGGACTGCAAAAACAACATCACAGATCTGACTTCCTTTTGCTCTTTCCAGGCCTGTTGAATCATCTCAACTCTTTTTTTACCGATACCCTCAACTTGAGAAAGCTTGTCAATGCTGTTTTCAATGATATCCAAAGACTTTACACCAAACTGCTTTACAATCCGTTTGGCCATAACAGGTCCGATACCTTTAATCAGGCCTGACCCCAGGTATTTTTGAATGCCGAGCTGGGTGGCAGGGACAAGAGTTTTATATTGATAAACCTGTAATTGATTGCCAAATTTGGGATGGATGATCCATTTTCCTTTTAATTCAACAATTTCACCTGGGATTGGATTCACCATATTCCCTACAATGGTCACAAGTTCCTTTTCACCTTTTACCTTGAGTTTGCACACAAAAAATGCATTTTCTTCACTTGAAAAAGTGACGCGTTCAATATGTCCTGTTAATTGTGCCATTTTAGATCATTTATTCCTGAAAAATTTTCTGAACCCAATGTTTAATCAAGAAAACTGGCGGTTTTCAGTCAAGCACTAAATGGTTTTAAAAAAACAAAAGCGCATCCCAAGACCTTTAAGACAAGTCCTGGAATGCGCTTTATTCAAGTATACAACTTTATATTAAAAATCACTGTCTAATGATGAGACTCTCCACTATCATTCATGGTGTCATAGGCTGCCTTTAAAATACAATATGTCATACCCGCACCCAGGATGGAAATGGCATACCAGAATCCACCAAAGAAAATTGCGTGTGCCATGTCCCATACCCATTCAAAACAAAATGGAAACATAATTTTTCTCCTTTATAGCAGAGGTTTATTCTACTTCTGTTGCCGGTTCTACCGGGTTAAGTTCCTGCTCCTGTGGAAATACAGGAAGGTAACGATAGGCCAGGGCAATCAAGATAATTCCATAGGCAATGGGAAGAATTGTTGTAGCAATTTCCTGCCAGCTTGGGAAGTAAAGCGCCCAGGTATCAAAACTCATTACGGGAACTGCCATAATCTGAAGTACCATGACCCATCTGTTTAGACAAACACCAATTACGCCAAGGATAATTGCAATAAGACGCAGTTTCGAATTTTCCCTGGTAGACTTCATGATAAGAATAGCGCCTGGAATTACACCGCATAATACAATTTCAGTAATCAGAATCCAGTATCCGTAAAAACTATTGTTTGTATAAAAATGGCTTAAGGTAAATCCAAGACTAGGTGCCGTCACCATTGCCCAGTATATGGTGTCTATAATCTTGGCAACAATATAGGTAACAATCATCCATCCTGATATTTTAGCCAAAAGATGAACCACATTATCTTTGACCAGTTTTTTACGGGTAACAGCCTCGGTAATCCTTGTCACCAAAAGGGTAAAACAAGGACCAAATGCTGCTGCCGACCACGTGAACAAAAAGAAAGTCCAGGGCCAGATCAGCAATCCTTCTCTGACAGCAAAAGGTCTGCCATACATAACCCCGGCAACACCACCAAGAGACCCTTGATGGAAAAAGGACAGAAAAGCACCAGTTGCAGCAAATACAGCCATGACACCATGCATGTTATGGGCAAGGTGATGAAAGAAAGGTACTTTTTGGGCCTGTCTGTTTTCAAGGATATTGGGGATAAACTCAATGGTCAATACGGCAAAATAAGCAGACAGGCAAAAGGCTACCTCTGTCAGCATTGAGTGGACATTGGCATGCCAGAAAATAAACCAGCCCCGAAGCGGCTGTCCAATATCAATGGCAAGAATTAACAATGCTGAGCTATAGCAGATAAAACCGATGATAACGGCAAAATTGATGATATTTTTCAACTCGTCAATCTTAAAAATATATCTCAAGAGACCTGTAAAAAATGCGCCTCCACCAACAGCGATGACTGCCAGGTCAGCCCAGATCCAGATGGCAAACCCGTAGTAATCATTCATATTGGTCTGGTTCAGGCCTTTCCACCAGATCAGACCCATGGCAAAAACGCCCCAGAGAAGTATGGCACCAACGATGGCTATCCCAATGGTAAACTTTGGAAATGAGCAGCGTTTTGCACCTTCAGGTATTAATGCAGCATCCATATTTATTCACTCCTAAATAATGTTTTGGAATACTTAATCATTGGATAAAGTAGCCCCATGATGATTCTTAATTTTATCCCACTCACCATCCAGATAATTATCTCCGGCTTTTCTTACCCATTCACGTTCAGAAAGATAATATACTTTCGGATTGGTACCAAGTCTTTCAAGCAGCCTGAAAACCTTAGGATTTCTTGATTTTCCGACGACATGCTTGTTTCTTGGATCCGGGTGAGGATCAGGTTTAACAATCTCGTGTACTGCATGGGCAGGATTATTAAGATCACCAAATACAATGGCACCAGAAGGACAAGCTGTAGTGCAGGCCGTCTGATAATTCTCTTCATCAATTTCATCCTTGTTGCCTTGTGCATAGGCCTGATCCCTTGCAGCCTGGTATCTGTGGTAACAAAAACTGCATTTTTCCACAACCCCCCTCATTCTTGGAGATACATTGGGGCTCAGGTAGTTTTCCATGCCTTCCGGCCATTTGGGATCCCACCAGTTAAAATACCTGGCATGATAAGGACAAGCTCCCATGCAATATCTACATCCAAAACAGCGTGTATAAATCTGGCTGACAATTCCTGTATCATAGCCATAGTCTGTAGCAACGGCAGGGCAAACGGAAACGCAGGGTGAATGACCATGATCCCCTTTTCCTCCGCAGTGCTGACAAGGCCTTGGCATATATACGACTTCAGTATCAGGAAAGGATTTACCATTGGTTAATTTATAAACACGCATCCAGGTGATGCTATCCTTTTTCTTGGATTCATCCTCCTTAAACGGAACATTATTTTCTGACATGCACGAAACCATACAGGAACCACAGCCAGTGCATTTGTCAAGATCAATAACCATTCCGAACTTATATGCTTTATTATTTTCTTGTTTCATTAAGAACCTCTTTAGCAATTTATCCCATAATTAAAATCTTGAATTTTAAGCCTTGGAAATTTTTGCTTTAATTCCAAAGGCAGCATCCAGTCCTGAACCAGACTCAATTACCGGGCCTATTAAGGCATTTATATTAATACCCTTGTTTGACACATATTTATTGTCAAAGGTATGACCAAGGCCTTCAACCATTCCAATAATTCCCGGCATTATGCCTTCGTTAAAATTAACTATTACACGGGCGGTGCCTATGGGTGTGGTCAGCATTGCTACCCCTCCATCCTTGAGGCCACTGGCAGTTAAAGGATTAATATCAACAACAATATCCTTACCTTTTAAAACTTTATCTGAAACCGTTTTAATGGCAAATGGAGAAACTGAAATGCCTGCGCTGATCAATCTCATATTGTCAATGGGAATCAATGTGAGTTCAAAATCTCCCTGGGCCTGAACCGTTGCAGGGTTATTGGCAAGCAAGGAGATATTAACTGGCACTGATTCAGAAGGTACCTCCTCAGATATGATTGCAAACCCATCTTCTGATAAAGAATCCCAGATGCCTGCGGCAACTTCTTCAAGGCATTCCTCATAGGTCTCCCATTCAAAACTCTGGGCAATATTTCCTTCCAATGCTTTTGCAATCAGAATGACAGCATCTCCCGGGTTTTTCGTATCAAATAATGGTTCAACAACAGGTTTTGTAAGACCCACAACACTCTTTGCAAGGCCGGCACAGGAAGGAACGTCTTCAAGTCGTTCAATAAAGGTATGGCTTGGCAGAATAATATCTGCTTCCATGGCAGTTTCATCAAGAAATGAAGAAAAACTCACAACAAAAGGAATTTTCCCCAGTGCCTGTTTGACTTTCTTTGCATCATGCAGAGAATGGCAGGGATTTGCATTATAAACAAAAAGAGCCTCTACAACAGGTTGGGAAGATTCATTTACCTTTTCTATAAGCTGATTTACATAAGGTGCGGCTTTAGTTTTTGCAAACCCATTTTCAGCTATGCTGTCCATTGATTCATCGGCAAACTCAAGGTACTTGAGTTTAGGCTGAACAAATGCACCACCTTTTTTATTGATATTACCAACCAGGCAATTCAATATATGAACCGCTGCAAGCTCTTTTAAGCTTTGAGCCCCATCGCCTCGACCTTTACCAAAGACTGCAAGCGGCATTTTTGCGTTGGCAAACAATGTGGCGATTTTTTCAATGTCAGATGCGTTTACCCCCGTGATTTCAGCAGTTTTTGATGGGGTATACTCTTTTTGAAGTAAAGCACCAAATTTGTTTAACCCGCCTTTAAAACTTGATGTTGCCGGACTGTCAAACAGCTTGTTTTCCAAAATAACCGCACAAATACCCAAGGCCAGATCTGCCTCAGTCCCAGGTTTTACTGGGATCCATTTATCTGCATTGGCAGCAGTATTGGATAAACGCGGTTCAATTTGATAAAGCTTTGCCTTTCTTTCTTTTCTTGATGCATTTGCTTTAAAGCAGTTTACAGGTGATCCCCAACCTTCGATAATCCCTGCTCCAAAGCTTAACACAAAGCTTGCATTTTCAAGATCAAAAGCAATGGTTTGCCCTTCACCGTGCAAAGTTTCTGCCGTCAATTCAAGATAAGATTCAAGACCTGGCATCGTATAAAAATTTGGGGACCCAAATGTTTTAAGCAATCGTTTAAACAACCCTGAAACCGATCCTTGTTCCTTATCTGCTATGCAGGCCAGTTTTTCAGCTGATCCGCTTTTGCGGATATCAGCAAGTTTTGCTGCAACAATTGCAATGGCATCATCCCAGGAAATTTCTTCAAATTTATCACCATTTTTCTTTAATGGCGTTTTTACCCTGGAAGGATCGTATAAGTACTGAAGACCGGCAATTCCATGGAGACAGGCACCACCATCATTTATGGGATACCCAGCCAATCCTTCGATTTTAACGGGTCTGTTGTTTATCTTCCTGACGCTTATGCCACAACTTCCAGGGCAAAGGCTGCAGACCGAATTTTCATAGGTTACTTCTCCGTCAACAGGGACAGGAGTCCATGGCCAGTTCTGGGTCCAGATGGATGAATCATCTGTCAGTTTCATCCCGATAGGGGAAACTGCAATACCAGCAGCCGCGCCAAGTCCCAATCCCAAGAAGCTTCTTCTGTCAACTTTCATAAATTATTCCTCTATAAAGTTTTTGAATTCTTGTGTTTTAGGTTTCTTATTTGTGACACTGGAAACAATAACCCTGGTGGCCTGTTTCCTTTTTGTGACACTTTGCGCAGTCATCCATCTTCATACGATCCCAGGAATTTTTCTTAATCCCAAAGATGTTTTGACCCCAGATATCACGACTATAACCTGTAATCCTGTTTTCTTCGTATGGCCTTGAAGAAGTGGATTCTCCAATATGACCATGACATGATACGCAATCCATGCCACCGGCCTGGGTGTGTGCTACATGAGAGAAAAAGACACAATCTGGTTGTCTTGAATAGACAAGCCAGGGGACTTCTTTTTCTTTTGCAACATACTCTTCTGTGAATACAGCTTCATCTTCAGTCTCACCCAAAGGTTCTTCTGTATGGCAATCCAGACATGTAGCAAGCTTGGGTATTCCGGTAAAACTACCGTCCTCCCTTAAAGAGTGGCATGTTTCGCAATCACCTGCTTCACCGACATGAAGCGCGTGATCAAAATTAAAAGGCTGCTCTTTTTTTGAATAGAGCAATTTGGGAAACAGCAGTGTACCGGATAAGAAGCATGCAACAAATGCAATAATAAAAAAGATGACACCGAGTCCTAACCCTTTGTCATCTTTTGCTTCTCCGGCAGTGCCTTCCCCTGCAATTTCCGTGGAACCATTTTCAGCTTTGTTTTCTATTTCGCTCATGAAAACCCCATCAATTTAAAATGTTGATGATACCTTAACCATTTTATCCAGATAAAACCTGTACAGGGTTTAACCTGAATTATTTCCATTGCAGACAGCAATTTTAAGCTGTCCTGCAACACTATCCATAATTTGCGTTATTCTATATTAATATCTTGTTTTCTTGTCAAGATAAAATAAGACAATTCAAATGATAGACAATAATTTTGGTCAGTTGTGGTTAGCCGTAGCTGTGGAGTCCACTGAGCAGAAAATTTACACCAAAGTAAGTAAACATAACGGCCATAAAGCCGATAATAGATACCCATGCAAGATTTTTCCCGTGCCAGCCCCTCATCATTCTTAAATGCAAAAAAATAGCATAAATAAACCAGGTAATGAGCGACCAGGTTTCTTTAGGATCCCAGCTCCAATACGTTCCCCAGGCAGAATTTGCCCAGACAGCACCAGTAATAATACCTATGGTAAGAAAAAGGAATCCAAATACCACCATTTGATATGTTAATTCATCAATGAGGTCCCATGAGGGGAGCTTTGCAAAGATAGATGCCGCATCAGAATTTTTGGACTTTACAAAATAGATGATACTGAACCCGAATGCCAGGGCAAAGCCTGCATACCCTAAAAAGCAGGTAATCACATGAGCAATGAGCCAATTGCTTTTCAGTGCAGGGATTAAGGGGCTTATTTTACTACTGATATCAGGAGAAAGAGACGCATATGCAATGGCAAGAAAGATCAGGGGAGTTGCAAACATCCCAATAATGTTTTCCTTGTATTTGAGTTCGACAAAAATATAAAGGACGGCAATGGCCCAGGAAAAAAACACAAGAGATTCATACATATTAGAAAAAGGTGCATAGCCGTATCCCATTTGATGAGATTCAATCCATCTTATAATAATGCCGGCAGTATTGCTCAAAAACCCTATTACAAGAACAATAAACCCAGGCTTTGCAAGGATCTGCTTTTTAAAGGCAAACGATCCAATATAAAAAACCGAAGATAGCCCATAAATAAAAGTTGCCAAAGATAATGCTAAAGAGCTGTTCATAAGAGTTATATATCCTTTAATTTTGTTACAATTTTTTTAATTTTAAGCTTCATTCCCTGGTTGTTTCGATTGGTAGTACCTGAAATGCTTATTTTTGAACTATTTTCATCGATTTTTTCTATTTCAATAAATAATGACTGGTGAGACATAAAAAAGGTAATCCAGCATCCTATAATCATTAAGATAAATCCTGCATAAACATACCACACCCCGGGATCTTTTGTGATCTGAAGACCAGTATAATACTTTTGTTCAAATTCTTTGGCAACAAAGGCAAATGTCCCCTTCCGCATTTTATCAAAAGTTGGAAATTTTATTGGAATAGCAATTTGAATTTCTTTGGCATCTTTGAAAGTTATCTTTCCTATAAAAGCCTCCCCAAGATTATTGCCCCTGAAATCATAATGCGGTAAAAAACCTTGCAGTTTAAATAAACCCTGAGCGTCAGGTAATTGAATTTCTTCTCCGATTTTAATAGTTTGGCTTGTCACGCTTTTATCAGACTGTCTTATAATATCAAAAACAACAATGTCCGGCTTACCAGAACCGTAGGAGGATTGAAAAATATTGATACCCTTGTATCTGAGCGGATGATTGACAAGAATATCTTTGGTAAAACTTTCTTTACCATTCTCGATAATGGTCAAATTTGATTTGAATTCTTCAGGTGCGCCTGTATCATAAAATTTTACATTAAAATCATTACACCTGATAGAAAAACCAATATTTACCGGCTCTCTTTTTTTAGCGATAAAGGCTGTATCAGATGTTGCTCCCTCATCCAGATTCAAATTGGCCTTGAACCCGAAAAAAGATCCGATCAATGCCCCAATTAATAGTAATATGATACTTAAATGCACGACGTAGACACCCATTCTCGTCCATCTTCCTGATTCAGCATACATAATGGCGCCGGTCTGGGTCTCTTCTTTTATGACCTTTCCAATAGTTTTGGATAATAAAGTTTCATAGTCATTATATAGAGTTGGAGCATTTTTATTGACAGAATAGGTTTCAAGGTTTTTTTGTTTTCTAAATCTATCCGGGTTAAATTTGATTTTTTTTGGGAAGATAATTTTCCAGGTAGTTGAAAGCCTTTCAATTGAGCATACAACTATGTTGATGCACAAGATTACAAGCAGGGCTAAGAACCACCAGGCACGGTACATATCATCGATATTAAATACCTTTATCACATTGTAAACAGCTGCACCATACTCTCTTAAGTATTGCTGCGGGGTCCCATTCTGAAGAATAATAGTTCCGATAACAGATGTCGCTGCAAGAAGCACAAGCGTATAAACGGCCAACTTTACAGAACTAAAAAACTGCCAGATTAATTCTGGAATTGTTTGATTTTTTTTCAAAATATTCTCTTTCTTATTTATTTATCATTATCTTAAAATTTCTTTTTCCAGGCAAGCGGATAAACCTGAATTTCTTTTTACAGAAAGATTTATGGCCTTTTTAATAATATTTATGTTTCCAATGATAATTACTTTTATTTTTGCCCTTGTAATACCTGTGTATAGCAACTGCCGTGTAACAACGGGTGAAATCCTGTCCGGAAGTATAATTAAAACCGTGTTAAACTCAGATCCTTGACTTTTATGGATCGTTATTGCAAACGCCGGGTCAGATCCGGGAAGATCTGAAGAACGAAATTGTTTTATGGTGTTATCCAGGGTTTTAAAAAAAGTATTAATCCCCTCTTTTCTCTCAAAAACAATGCCTGTATCTCCATTAAATAAGCCTTTTTTATAATCATTGGTATTTACCATAATGATCCTTTTAAGCTTATCCTGTATATCAAAATTATTCTCTGTCCGCAAAATCTTTTCACAAAGATGATTAATTTGTAATGTTCCATATTCCCCGGAATTATGGGCACACAATATTTTAAAATTATCCAGTTCTTTTAGTGCTTCTTCAACCGTGTCCGCACTGACAAATAGTTTATATCCATCTAAAATATACTTATTAACAGCGCTGTCAACCAGACCTTTACCCTTAAGACTTTCAAACACAACATCAGGATAAAGGCCCTTTGTCAGTATATCCTCAAGGCCTTGAACATCATTATCATTGATTGCCTTTGATAAATTTTCAATTCCTGTTTTCCCTTTTGATCTGAAATTATAATCAAGGAAAAACAGGTTAGAGGATAATCCTTTTGCTTTGCAGATATCACTGAATACTGATCCAGCCTGTATGGATGACAATTGGTATTGATCGCCTAAAACAATCACTTTGGCTGTCATGGGGATTGCTTCCAGAAGCCGGGTCAACAATATTATATCAATCATTGAAGCCTCATCAATAATAATAACATCTGTCTGCAACATATTATTTTTATTATAATAAAACCCAGGACTATTTTTTAATGGCTTTAAAATTGAATGGATAGTACTCCCCTGCTCCATTTTTGATGCAGCTTTGCCTGTCGGTGCAACACAAATAATTTTAGGAACAGGCAGAGAGTGTTTTTTGGCATAGGATATAAACATTTTTTTTATAATAGTCGTGACATATGTTTTTCCCGTTCCAGGCCCACCTGAAACAATGGTAAAATGATTTTTTATGGCATGCTTTACTGCATTTCCCTGAAGGTTGATATGTTTATCACTTGTAGTGAAATAGAACTCAAGCAGTTCATCAATAGTTGCCTCATCCATGTTAGAGGGCTTTAAAAAAAAGCGTTGAATAATATTTCGGGTCAATCGGTTTTGAAAATCATAATATTTTGAAAAATAAAGTCTGTGGTCGGAATCCAAAACCAGGGGGGTTTGAATATTATCTGAAACCATCAAAGAATTTTGTAAAGCATTTATCCATGAATTTAAACCGGGAAATTTAATTAAATCATTACCCGCTTCCGATACAGGACGGACAGTTTCAGACATTGCCTTGATATTAAGACAGATATGGCCTTCAAACAATGATTTAGAAACCAGTGCACATGATGCCAGAACAATGGGGTCTTTTTCATCAAAGGCTTTTGCCATGGATCTGGCAAAAAAATAATCCAGGTTTGAAAAAAAATGCTGCTCAAATAAATTGCCAAGCTCAAATGCAATATATTGGCTCATGATATTCCCGGCCTGTCATAGAATCGACTCGCCTGTCCATAATCATCTCTCAAAAGCAGATCATCTCTCATAAGCATAAAAACATTATTTTTTATGCTTTGATTCTTCTATATATTTAGTGATCCTTAAAAAAGGAATATAGTTAGAATCTAAATTAAGTATATGATTTGTCAGCCAGTCTCTTAATTCCATTATCACATCATCTGTTAAATTCGCTAGATTTTCCGAAATCTCGCGTCGTAAACTGATGGCATTTCTAATAAATTTACGATGGGCCCTTGCATGGACTGCCAAATCAGGATATCCCTTTTTCCTCAAGTATCTTTCTTCTGTGGTGAAATACAATTTAGAAAATTCGCTTATATCAGAAATAATATTAATGCACCCTTTACAATCGTTTTCCGATTTATCGGCGTCAATCAACTGGTTGAACAGGTCAAACATCTTTTTCTGGTGAATGTCTATTTCTTCAATATCAACACTATATTTGGGATCCCACTCTATTTTCTCAATACTTCTCATTTTTCTCTCCTTTTATTTTTTGTTTCTAAAAAAATTGTTCCCAGGACAGCTATAGAAATAATAATGGCAACTACAATAGTAAATTTAAATCCATTATTGCCAAATTTTGGATAAATCACAAAAGGAACAATATATAAATATAAAACAGCATGAAACATTCCTATTCCAATAACACGAAGTATCAGCTTATTTTTCATTCAATTTTCTCAAGCAGGTTTATGTGGATATTATCAAATCCTCCATTTGACATTATTAAAACAAGATCATTCCGTCTTAATTTTGGGACCAGAAAATTTATAAAGGCATCGCTGTTTTTAAAATAATATGCCTCAATTCCCCTTTTTGCAATGTCTGCCACAAGCTGTCTTGTGGAAAATTTATCGTTCAGGGGTATATTTTTCTTGATTCCTGGTTCACATACACACACCATATCTGCATCCAGAAAAGAATCAGGATATGTGTCCTGGAAAAAACTTCGCATGCTTGTGTTGGTCCTGGGTTCAAAAACAGCGATTACCCTGCCCTCTTTATAAAAGGGTTTTACGGCTTTAATGGTCTCCCTGACCGCTGTGGGATGATGGGCAAAATCATCCATTACAGTGATTCCATGTTTTATCCCGCGAATCTCCTGCCGTCTTTTTATACCGGAAAAAGTTTTTAAAGCCTTGATAAGATTTTTATCACTTATTCCTATTTTATTGGCCGCAGCAATACAGGCAAGACAATTAAAAAGATTATGCTCTCCCACCATATTTGTTTCAATGGAAATCGTTTTATCAGGACCTTGAACATCAAAAAAGGTTTTCAAATTCTGCTGTACATGGTTAGAAAAAGACCATTGTGCCTGCAAACCATAGGTCTCAACAGATGCTGCAGAATCGGCAAGAACCTCTTTTAAATTGTCATTATTATCAAACGCAATAATATGACTCTCTTTTTCTATTTTTTTAACAAAGGTCGAAAAAACAGTCTTGATATGGTCAATATCTGTGAAAATATCTGCATGATCAAATTCAATTCCCGTCATAATGGTAATTTCAGGATCATAATGCATAAACTTCGGTCCTTTATCAAAAAAGGCAGTATCATATTCATCCCCTTCAATCACCATATATTTGCCGCTTCCCATTCTAAAGCTTGAGTTAAAATCCTTTAAAATGCCACCAATCATAAAACACGGGTCCATTCCTGCCTTAAACAGAATATGGGCCATGATTGAAGAGGTGGTTGTTTTCCCATGGGTTCCTGTAACCAGAATGATCTTTTTATCCTTTGCAATAAATTTATTTACTGCCTGGGGCATGGATAAATAGGGTATGCCCCTTTGCAATATTGCCTGGGCTTCAACATTCAGCCTGGTTACAGCATTGCCGATAATCACAAGATCAGGGTCATGATCTAAATTTAAAGGATCATATCCTGTAAAAAGAGAAATTCCCTTTTCTTTTAAAAAATCACTCATAGGGGGATAAACATTCTGGTCAGAACCAGAAACCTTATACCCCATCTCCTTGAGAAGACAGGCAAGGGTTCCCATGCCTGTCCCACAGGCAGCAATTAAATGTATCTTATTGATCATTGTTATTTAAAGAGCAGCCATTGCCTTTCCTGCAGCAGCAATCGTCTCATCAATATCTTCGTCAGAATGTGCCAGAGAGACAAAACAGGCTTCAAACTGTGAAGGGGCAAGGTATACACCTTTATCAAGCATAATCCTGTAAAATTTTGCAAATCGATCCAGATCACATTTTTTAGCATCATCAAAATCATTAACATCATCGCTTGTAAAAAAGAATCCTGCCATAGAGCCCACATGACCTGTTTTAAAAGGGATTGCTGCATCATCTGCAGCAGACTGCAAGCCTTTCATAAGCTTGTCCGTCTTACTATCAAGTGCTTCATACACGCCATTTTTTTGAAGCTCTGTCAGAGTTGCAATCCCGGCTGCCATTGCAAGCGGATTTCCGGAAAGGGTCCCGGCCTGATACACATTGCCCACAGGAGCTATTTTATCCATAATTTCTTTTTTCCCGCCATAAGCACCCACAGGCAAACCACCACCAATCACCTTACCAAAGCAGGACAGATCCGGTATTATACCAAATAACCCCTGGGCAGAATCTTTTGCCACCCTGAACCCTGTCATGACTTCGTCAAAGATCAGGACGGCCTCGAACTTTGAAGTATATTCCCGCAATATTTCAAGAAATCCGTCCTTGGGCTGTACCATGCCCATATTGCCGGCAACAGGCTCAACAATAACGCAGGCAACCCTGTCCCCCTTTTCTTCCATAAATTTTACAAACCCTTCTATATCATTAAATTTTAAAGATATAGTATTTGAAATCACCGACTCCGGCACACCAGGGCTGCCTGGGATACCCAGGGTTGCAACTCCAGATCCTGCTGCAACAAGAAGCGTATCTGCATGACCATGATAACACCCGTCAAATTTTATGATAATATCTCTTCCAGTATATCCCCTGGCAAGCCGGATCGCACTCATGGTGGCTTCCGTTCCAGAGTTTACCATTCTTATCATTTCCACGGAAGGCACCATATCAATAACAAGACGGGCAAGTTTTGTTTCAAGTTCAGTTGGTGCACCAAAACTGGTACCTATTTCAAGAACCTTTTTCAAGGCATCAATAACACAGGCAGGTCTGTGACCCAGAATTAAAGGTCCCCAGGAAAGCACGTAATCAATATATGTGTTTCCATCAACATCATAAATCTTACTTTTATTTCCCTTTTCTATGAATATTGGTTGTCCTCCCACAGAACCACAGGCTCTTACCGGAGAATTTACACCACCTGGAATTAAATTCCGGGCTTCTTTAAAAAGATTTTCTGATTTTGATCTGGACATATATCACCCCTTTTTTATTGAAAAACCATTATTTCAGTGTTTATAAACATGCGAGTATATCAAAACAGTGATTAAAGGGTCAACCGATTTTTGACCCCTCAGAATTCAAAAATCTATTGACATTTTTTGAATGGATTGTTAGATTTGCCGGGTTAATTTTATGGGCCGTTAGCTCAACTGGTAGAGCAACTGACTCTTAATCAGTAGGTCCCGGGTTCGACTCCCTGACGGCCCACCATAAAACACAAGGCTTTCAGCGTTTTTCGTTGAAAGCCCTTTTGATTTTTAGGCAAGATTCTACACATGTTCTACAAATAAAATTCATTATTGATACTTTCGCATAATCTTCTATGGCAGGTGTTATCAGGCTATTTTGGGATTAAGATTGAAAGAGAATTGAAAAAAATATCTAAACCTTTTTAAAATATATTCAATCGAATGACATGGTGTGGATTTTAGAAGTGCTCAGTCAATTTGATATCCTATAAAATATATTTTTCAAAATCTCTTGAAATCAAGTTGATATATTATAAAAAATAATGGGTAAGAACAGCTTCTGACAATGGTTTTGGTTCATATAGTGGAATGCCGGGGGACAAAATATTTTTTTCTTAGGCACAAGATATGGGATCATGCCATGATTCAAAAAATTAAGAGAATGTTCCTGCTATTCTGCAATTGCTGAAAAACTTTAAGAGTGATCCATATAGCTACTATCTTACAATTTTAATTTCCATTCAGCACCTCACGTATTTTCCAGGCAAGATCCTTCATCATAATCGGCTTAAATAGAAAACCTTTAATACCCAGCGATGCCACTTTTTCTTCAGACATTTTTTCACTGAACCCTGTGCAGAGCAATATGGGAATAGCAGGGCGTATTTTAATCAGTTCAACTGATAGTCGATCTCCAGGCATATTTGGCATTGCCATATCAGTTATGACCAGGTCAAATTTATTGGGACTATCACGGAAAGCTTCAAGCGCTTCAAGACTGCTGGTACGTGGAGTAACTTGATACCCCAGGCGCTCCAGCATCCGTTTTTCCATACTAAGAATCGCTTCTTCATCATCCACAAGAAGGATCTGTTCAGTGCCGCCCTGGATTTGTGTTTTTGAGGTGGTTACCTGTTCTTCAGAAAGATTTTTTTCAACAGGCAGATACACATGAAACACAGTTCCTTTTCCAGGTTCGCTGTATACATTGATAGCGCCTCCCATGGCAGTAACAATACCATGCA
>JACNHV010000113.1 GCA_014383445.1 Candidatus Desulfobacula maris
TGGTGATATCATATCTGCCTTTGGCAGCCTTCTGGTTCAGAGTTTCCACATCTTCCAACACAATGTCAAAGGAGTATCCATTAAGGTCAATCAACTCCCTGGCAATGGCCTTGAAAATAAAGGTGTCATTGGGGCAGCTTGAAAAGGCAAGTTTATATGTCTTATTTTTTTTCATTTTATTATTATTATCAAATTGAACACCATAAAAGCAATTTGATTTGTAAATTTTCAGCTCTTATGCTTGAAACCGCCCTGTGTGATGGATATTTGTTTCGATGCTAAACGCTTAACCTCCTGCAAATATCCATCAGACAGGGCTTTGAGATTCCTTGTTTTAACGGGCTAAACAATTACTTTGATTTTTAATATCAGCCAACTTTACTTTTATCCTGCCATGCTTATTATTCCCGGATATTGACAGAATAAAAAAAGTATTGCAGGAGTAATAACCAAGGTATGAAAAACGGGATTTCATCAGATTTAGCAGGGGTTCGAACAAAAGAAAAGAATAATACAATTCCAGGTTCAAATTCCAGGGAGCTTGACAGGATAATTGTAAAGGGAGCCAGGGAACACAACCTTAAAGATATTGACATAGACATTCCCAAAAAAAAGATGGTTGTCTTTACCGGCGTGTCCGGCCCTGGAAAATCAAGCCTTGCTTTTGATACGATTTTTGCAGAAGGTCAGCGCAGATATGTTGAATCGCTTTCTTCCTATGCACGGCAGTTCATCGGACAGATGGAAAAGCCAAAGTATGATACCATAAGAGGGCTTTCCCCCACCATTGCCATTGAACAGAAAGCAGCCAGCAAAAACCCCAGATCAACTGTGGGAACCATAACTGAAATTTATGACTATCTGCGGGTATTGTTTGCCCGGCTCGGAACCCAGTATTGTTATAAATGCGGGGAAAAAGTAGGCCGGGGCCATGCCCAGAGTATGGTGTCCCAGATTTTGTCTTTGCCCCAGAACTCAAAAATTCTCATCCTTTCCCCTGTCGTGGAAAACAGGAAAGGAGAGCATAAGGAAATAATTGAGGATCTGAAAAAAAAAGGATATGCCAGGGTCAGGGTTGACGGGGTTGTACAGGATTTTGAAAATGTTCAAACCCTTGCCAGAAATAAGAAACATCATATAGAAGTCGTGATAGACCGCTTAACAATTAAAAATGAAAAAAAATTTGAAACCCGTCTGACCGATTCCGTGGAAGCGGCACTTAAACTTGGAAACGGGCAGATGATTGTCCATTATCTGGGCAGAGAAGATCTTAAAATGAGTGAGGAGAGATCATGCTGCGGGATTGCATACCCGGAACTCAGCCCCCAGATTTTTTCGTTTAACTCACCTCTGGGCATGTGCCCGGACTGTAATGGAATTGGAACCCTTCTGTCCATGGATGTTAACAAGATTGTACCGAATCAGGAGTTAAGTATCAGGCAGGGTGCCGTTATCCCGTGGAAAAATTATTTTATTAAAAAACCACGGTATCAAAATGACAATTCCTGGGGAATGAGTCAGCTTAATGCCATGGAAAAACAATGGGGTATTAATTTTGATATTCCCTGGAAAAAATTGCTCCAAAAAGATAAAGACCTTCTTTTGTACGGGTCCAAACATAAAGAAATGACGGTAAACTGGAATTCAGCCAAGATCCAGGGAGAATTCACCAGAACCCATGAAGGCTTGATACACACCCTGATGAGGCGATACAGGGATACCCAGTCTGAAGGACAAAAAAAATACTATTCTGCATTTATGACGGCCAGCACCTGTACTGCCTGCAAAGGCATGCGGCTGAAGAATGAAGTGCTTCATGTCCATATCCATAAAAAATCAATTGTTGATGTGACGGCCATGACAATCAGACAGGCTTTTGATTTTGTTAATGGCATGAACATGAGCGGAAACAAGCGACTGATAGCTGAAGAATTGTTAAAGGAAATATCAGACCGGCTTGGGTTTCTTGTAAATGTGGGTCTGGATTATCTATCCCTGGACAGGAGTGGTCCAACCCTTTCCGGTGGTGAATCCCAGAGAATCCGGCTTGCATCCCAGGTGGGATCGGAACTAACAGGGGTCCTTTATATCCTGGATGAGCCTTCCATCGGTCTGCATCAAAAAGACAATATAAAACTATTACACACTCTTCATCATTTAAGGGATATCGGCAATACCCTGATCATTGTGGAACACGATCAGGAAACCATGGAAAAATCAGACTGGATAGTGGATATCGGTCCGGGAGCCGGTCACCTTGGTGGAGAGATCGTGGCCCAGGGCACACCAGATCAGATTAAAGAGAACCCGGCATCCATCACTGGTAAATTTTTAACGGGTAAAGAGAAGATAGAAATTCCCAGGAAAAGAAAAACGCCTAAAACCTGCGGGAATAAATGGGTTACCATTGTCAATGCATCGGAAAATAATTTGAAAGATGTCACAGTGAAAATACCCCTGGGTTTACTTGTTGCAGTAACAGGCGTTTCCGGGGCCGGCAAGTCAACCCTGATTAATCAGATCCTATATCCGGCCCTGGCTGTTAATCTTCATGGTTCACAAATGATCGTGGGCAGGCATGAGAAAATAAATGGGCTCTCCCATTTAAACAAAATTATTAATATTGACCAAAAGCCCATAGGCCGAACACCCCGGAGCAATCCTGCCACCTATACCAAAGTGTTTGACCATATCCGGGATTTTTTTGAGATGCTGCCGGAATCCAAAGCCCGGGGGTATAAAAAGGGAAGATATTCTTTTAATGTCAAGGGCGGCAGATGTGAGGCCTGTAAGGGTGATGGGCATATTAAGGTAGAGATGCATTTTTTAGCGGATGTGTTTGTCCCTTGTGAAGTCTGTCATGGCAAGCGGTTTAACCGGGCAACCCTTGAAATCATGTATAAAGACCATTCCATTTCAGATATTCTGGATCTTTCCGTGGTTCAGGCAAGGGATCTGTTCGCAAGCCATCCGAAAATAAGGCATATCCTGGATACCCTACTGGATGTGGGGCTTTCCTATATCAAACTGGGACAGGCAGCCACAACCCTTTCAGGAGGAGAAGCCCAGAGAATCAAGCTTGCCCGGGAACTGGCCAAGCGGGATACGGGTGATACCCTCTATATTCTTGATGAACCCACCACAGGGCTTCATTTCCAGGATGTAAAACTTTTGCTCAAGGTTCTTTCCCGCCTCACAAACGCAGGCAATACAGTGATTATTATTGAACACAATCTGGATGTTATTAAAACATCTGACTGGATTATTGATCTCGGGCCTGAAGGGGGCAGCAGCGGAGGAGAAGTTATTGCACAAGGTTCTCCTGAAAAAATTACAAAATCTTCCAAAAGTTATACAGGGCATTATTTAAAGAAAATTTTAAATAATTAAGCCCGTTAAAAGACGTTATCTCAAAGCCCTGTCTGATTGATATTTGTAGGAGGTTAAGCGTTTAGCATCGAAACAAATATCCATCGGATAGGGCGGTTTCAAACATAAGAGCTGAATAGTTACAGAAAATTTTAAATTGTAATGAAAAATAAGAATAAGCTATGATTTTTTTAAAATGGGTTATCCGCCCCTATCTTTATAT
>JACNHV010000096.1 GCA_014383445.1 Candidatus Desulfobacula maris
GTTTACAGCACTTGCCATCTTTGTTCGAAGTATTCTGAACATAAGCTGCATTAAAATAGCAATCAGCATCCCTGTTGTAAGTGTAATGAGTGTGCCATGGAATCCATAACTGATATACCGGTTTAAAATTTGTATGACATAAAGTGGCATGGCAAGTGCCAGCAATGTGATAAAAAAACTGGCAATAAGAATTTCTACTGCAAGCACAGGCTTTAGAAAAAGTCGGTGGATAAGTTCTTTCATAGCAAGATTAATATAAATCTATTCAAGGTATAATATTTGGTTGATAGCATCATTAAAATAGTTGAAGATTTATATTACCCATTGCAAAAAAGAGGCTGTAAGCTGCAACCTTTGTGTCCTGGCGGGCTGCAATGGATGTCGCAATAGCATTGATATAATTGATTTCACCGTTTAAAACATCTAAAAGGGATCTTGTTCCCATTGTACGTTCTTTTTTTGCCAGCAATAAAAAGTTTTTAACTATATCTGCCTGCTGGTCCAAAAGTTCGGCTCTTTGCTTTAGAACGGACAATTGTTCCCAGGTATTGCTTACCTGTTCTTTAATAATTTTCTGAACATGTCCCGTATGATAGGATGCAGCGTTTCTGCTTGCCAATGCTGATTTTAATGCTGCTTTATCCCTGCCACCACTGAAAAGATTATATCGTAATTCCACACCAGCAGATAATTCATTGCTATACCCTCTTATGCCATCATCATTATCTTTTTTAAGTGCCTGAGCAAAGAGATTCAATCGCGGATAAAAGGCTGTTTTTGCTATATCAATATCTTTTTTGGCGAGTTGAGTATTATACATGGTGATTAAAAGTTCTGGATTTTGTTTTAAAGCTATGGCAATAGCATTTTCAAGTTCAACGGGCAGTTGTTTATAAGGGAATTCAATGTCTTTAAGATATGCGATTTCTTTGTCACTAAGATAGTGGTAAAAGACTGCCTGGAAGCGATTTTTTGCAACACTGAGCTCCCCCTGGGCTTCAACCCTGAGGGCCATGGCTCCGGCAAGCTGTGATTTTACCTGGAGAACATCAGAAGAAAGACCGGCTCCTTTTTTTACCAGGGTTTCTTCAATCCCTGTTAATTCTTTTATGCGCGCTTCTGACTGGCGGGCTGACTTGAGTCGTTCCCTTGCCCTGACAACATTGATATAGGCTTTGATTCCTTCAAACATCAACTGCTGACGGTTTGATTCCAGGCGGGCTTTGGCCTGTTCAAGGGAAATGCCTGACCTGGCAATAGTACCTTCAGTTTTTCCAAAGTCAGTTATCAACTGGTTTGCTCTTAGTGTGATATTGTATCTGTCCTCAGTTGTATCAGTATTGTATTCTTTGTTTATTTTTTCTCTACCGCCGTCTGCAACAAGGTCCAAGGTTGGATAATAAAGGCCTTTGCTTTTTAAATGCTGTTCTTTGGCCTGTTCAACCTGGCTTTTGAAATTTTTTATTTCCTCATGATTATTAATAACCTGTATTAATAAATTTTTAAGGGCCAGGTTTTGTGCAGAATCTTTTGCAGTTTGGGAACTGTCATCACCAGATGCGTTTATTGATAGACAGAATGTAAAAAAAAAGATAACTAAGTAATTTGATATAAATTTATGCATTTCATACCCCTCACTAGTTTTATTAAAGTAAAATCATTTTTTCATTGAAATACCACTGAGATGACAATACTATAGACCCTAGCCAGATTATTTTGTCAAGTATTTTATTAGTCTTTTTTAATACATCAAATTTAAAAAGACAGGGCTTTTTAAAGGCATAACAATTGGGAAAATGGTGATACAGATTTTTCAGAGAATATCAAGGATATTTAAAAACCCCCGTTGGAGTATTCTGGTTTCAGGGCTTGCAATTACACTGTTGACAGCAGGGATATTTATCTTTAAACCTGCATATCTGAACATCCTTGAATATAAACTCTATGATGCTTTTTTCCAAAAGGTCTATTCGAAAAAGACAACTGGATCAGTAGCTATTGTTGATATTGATGAGTACAGCCTTGAGAAATTTGGTCAATGGCCATGGCCTCGCTATCGTGTGGCTCTTTTGTTACAAAAGATCAATATGGCTGGCGCTCTTGCTGTAGGGGTGGATATTCTTTTTGCAGAGCCTGATGGGACTTCTCCTGTTGTCCTGCAAAGATCGTTGAATAGAGATCTTCATATTGATGTTCAGTTTTCAGGCATACCAGAAGGACTTTTGGATAATGATCAACTTTTTGCAAATGTGTTACAAAAAGGACCATATGTTTTAGGGTATTCTTTTACTTTTGAGAGCAATGATTCAAAAGCAATTACCATGTTACCACGGGCTTTGAATGCACTGGAAATTAAAGCGCCTGGAGCAATAAAGGCATATAACTATTGTTTTGAAGCTGCAAACCTGATTCCACCCCTGCCGGTTTTTTTGCAAAGCATCACCCATTCAGGTTTCATGAATACTTTAACGGACAAGGATGGTGTTCTCAGAAGAACACCTTTATTTATTGCCTGGGATCAAAAACTATATCCTCAGCTATCTCTTGCAACTTTATTATCTGCTTTTAAGGATAAAATACCTGATCCGGTTATTAAAGTAACCAGAGGGGGTATTGAATCCATAAAAATAGGGGATACTATTATTCCCTTGGAATCCAATGGCGCCATGTTGTTGAATTATCGGGGACCAGGAAATACATTCCCATATATTTCTGCCGGTAAAATATTGGAAGATAAGATAAGTAAAAAAGAGTTGCAGGGCAAAATTATCTTTCTGGGAACCTCAGCAGCAGGGTTGAAGGATATCAGGGTCTCGCCCCTGGACCAGGTATTCCCCGGGGTTGAGGTTCACGCTACTGTCGCAGACAACATTCTAAGTAATGATTTTATACACAGGCCTGATTGGACACCGGGTTTGGAGCTTGTGTGTATCCTTTTATGGGGAATTATCACAACAATAATGATCGGATGGGCCAGTGCAGTTCTGACATTACCCATCACATTTATACTTGGTATTAGTGCATGGTATGGTGGTTTGTGGACGCTTGACAAGTTGAATATCTGGGTGTCTCCTTTTTTCCCAGTGGTGGTGTTAATCTTAAATTTTTCAATTCTGAATATGCAAAAATTCTGGATTTCAGAGAAAAAAAAGAAGTTTTTCCGCAGTGCATTCAGTAAATATGTATCCAAGGCAGTAGTGGATCAGCTTGCTGAAAATCCTGAAAAATTAAGCCTTGAGGGTGAAGAAAAAGATATCAGTATCCTGTTTTCGGATATTCGAGGGTTTACCACGATTTCCGAACGTTTATCTCCTTCACAGGTTACATTGTTGCTTCATGATTATTTTACCCCTGTGACGCGAATTATAATCAACAACCATGGAACCCATGACAAATTTATTGGTGACGCTGTTATGTGTTTCTGGAACGCCCCGGTTGATGTGGCTGATCATGAGCGATTTGCCATTAAAGCAGCTTTAGAAATGCTTGATTCACTACCGGATCTCAATAAGGGATTTCAAGAAAAGTTCGGTATTCAACTGGCCGTTGGCATTGTATTGCATTCAGGCCGTTGCTTGGTATGGAATATGG
>JACNHV010000214.1 GCA_014383445.1 Candidatus Desulfobacula maris
TTGGCCGGCTCAATGATAGATTCGGCCCCAGGATTTTAATGAGCATTGCCGCCATCTTTTTCGGCATGGGGTTCGGTCTCATGTCCCAGGTCACTACCCTGTGCCAGCTCTACCTGGTTTTCGGCCTTGTCTTTGGCATAGGGCTCAGTTCAGTGGATGTAATTGCCCTGAGCACCATTGCCAGATGGTTTGCCCAGAAACGTGGTAAAATGACCGGGATCGTCAAGGTGGGCACGGGGGCAGGGCAGTTCGCATTCCCTATTATGGCCAGTTTTTTGATCTCCTGTTTTGGCTGGAAGAATGCGTTCATAGTCATGGGATGTTTTGCCTTGATCCTTCTTCTTATCATTGCCCAATTTCTTAGGCGTGATCCAGAAACGTTTTATCACTCATCTATCGACACCCCAAAGGAATTGTCAAAATCACAAGATCAGGGGTTTCTTTTTTCCGGTGCTCTGAAAACCCCTGAATTATGGTTGATTTGTCTGATAAATCTTCTTGTCGTATTCTGTTTGATGAGTATTATGATCCACATTGTTCCCCATGGCCGGGACATAGGAATCTCATCCCACAAGGCAGCAGGTGTGCTTGCAGCCATAGGAGCCGTGAGCATGGTGGGCCGGTTTGTTTTAGGCCTGTCCATTGACCGCATAGGCAGTAAACAGGTTATGGGCATCTGTTTCGGGCTGTTGTTGGCAAGCCTGCTCTGGCTTGCAAAAGCTGATGCCCTGTGGAAATTATACGGGTTTGCCTGCATCTATGGGCTTGCCCACGGCGGGCTTTTTACCACCATTTCTCCTATTATGGTGGAATTGTTCGGCATCCGGGCTCATGGTTCTCTGTTCGGGCTGGTGGTGTTTTTCGGCACCGCTGGTGGTGCTTTAGGGCCCATATTAACGGGTTATCTGTTTGACGTGACCCATAGCTATATAATCGCTTTCTGGTTGATACTGGCCATCACCTGTATCTCCTTTGGACTCCTGTTATGCTTAAAAGTCAGGCCTATAAGGTCATAAAATTTTTTAACGATTTCAAGAGAACTTATGGAGACAGGAGACGGATGATCAAATCGCTAAGCTGCATAGGTATCAAAAATAACGCTGTTTTTGTTTAACATTTCTCCTGAAAGCAGATCTTCCAGTGCAGCGGCATAGTTTTTTATTGACACACCTGGGATGATCCCATATTTTGCAATGGTTCCCAAAAGAGCCATGTTCTGCATCCTTGTATCGTCCATGGCCTTTGTGTCAACTTTTATGGGTATTGAACCGGCAGTCTCACATGCTATCTGAATATCTTTTGTGGTAATTGCGGTATTCAAGCCAAGACGGACCGGAAGAGGCTGCCAGGAAACATCCATATAGACAAGAGTACCACCTTTTTTCAATGCTGTCCCAAGCCCCCGCATGGCTTCATGAAGTTCCATGCCCAGAACAAGGTCTGCGCTGTTTTTCATGATCAGGGGAGAATGGATATGATCTCCGCATCGAATCTGAGAAACCACCACACCGCCTCTCTGGGCAAGCCCGTGGGTATCCACGGCAACGGCATTGATCCCTGCATGGTCTATCCCTCTTAAGATAGCCTGGCTTAACAATCCAATGCCCTGGCCGCCAACACCTGTGATATAAATATTATATGCTTTCATTTTGCTCCTTTGTCAAAGCCGATTGCCTGTTCAGGACATGAAGGCCTGCAGGACCCGTCCCCGATACATAGATCAAGATTGATATCAACACTATCATCCGGGTTTCGAATGAATGTTGGGCAGCCGAAGCGTTCCACGCACTCATGGGTTTTAGTGCAGGTTTCCTGGTTTATGGTGATATGCTTTTGAACAAAGCCAGGCTTTTTTCGCTGAAGTCTTGTAGATTTCAGCATACATGGGTGTGTGGCAATGACCACACTGATGCCTTTTATTTGCATTGCTGTTTTTACTATATCTGTTAATTTGGACTGGTTGTAGGTATCGCAGGAGAAAATATTTTCAATGCCAAGTCCTTTTAAAAGATTTTCAATGGGAATTTTATTGCCTGCGTGATCCTGGTGTCCGGTCATGGCCGTGGTGCCGTTTTCCATTATGATCAAGGTAATATTGTGGCTGTTAAAGATGGTGTTTATCAATCCAGGCAGGCCTGCGTGAAAAAAGGTTGAATCCCCTAAAAATGCCACCACTCTTTTTTTATCATTAAACAATGACAACCCGGAAGCCATACCAGATGAAGCGCCCATACACATTAAGATTTTTCCTATATTATAAGGCGGCATATACCCCAGGGTGTGACAGCCGATATCTGCCACTGTTATATCCTCATTTTCCAGAGCCTTCTTTATGGCAAAAAAGGCAGATCTGTGGCCGCAGCCAGGACACATCTGCGCGGGCCTTTCCGGAACTTCGACTGGCAGAACAAATGCTTTTGCATTGCCTTTTATCATATCCGGCCATGCAATGGATATCCTTTCCATTACTTTATCCGGGGTATATTCACCCACATAGTCTTCATCTTCTGTTTTTCCAATTATTTTTGTTTTAAGCCCGGAATCATAGGCCAGAGATTTTATCTGAATTTCAAGAATATCATCCAATTCTTCCAATATAAGAACCTCGTTATGTCCCTTTAAAAAGGTAAGAATGCAGCTTTCTTCAAGGGGATTTACAGCACCGAGTTTTAGAATGTCAGGCCGAAACCGGGCTTTTTCAAACACATCAAGGACAGAAAGATATGTCAATCCAGAGGTGATGATACCTTTTTTCCGGTTGTTATCCGAGATTAATTCTTTATTTAATCCAGCATTTTTAATATATTGTCTGGAACGATGCAGCCGTTTAATGGATTCTCGTTTCATATCCAGAGCCATTGATGTCAATGCTATATAGGGGCCATTTTTTGGATTGAAATCTGTTTTATAGGTACTCTTTTCTGTATATTTATCAAAAGCTATTTTCTGCCTTGCATGGCAGACATGGGTGGTAAGCCGTACCACAACAATAGTGTGTTCCTTTCTGGCAAGGGCTGCAGCATGTATATAATATTCATAGGCTTCCTGAGGGGAAGCCGGTTCAAAAACGATTGTCCTGGCCATTTTTAAAATATTCCGGTTGTCCTGTTCATTCTGGGATGAATTGGCTCCCGGGTCATCTCCCAAAACAACCACCATACCGCCGATGATATTCATCAGGCCAAGCTGGACAAAGGTATCAAGGGCCACGTTCAATCCCACACTTTTATAAAATGCACAGGATAGATTTCCGTTTAATGCCGCTCCAAAGGCGACTTCTGTGGCCACTTTTTCATTGACGGAAAATTCAAAATAAAAAGGGCGTTTATCTTTGGGAATACTTAGTATAGCAGTTGCGATTTCCGGGGTAGGGGAGCCTGGATAAGATGCCACCACCTTTGTTTCCGTTTCTATAATTGCCCTTACAATAGCCTCGTTACCCATTAAGACTTCTTTAAATGGGTTTTTGTCTGTAAGCAGATCGCCTAATTTTTTCATATGATTTTCCTTGGGAAAAATATTGAAATTTACCCATAACCATATCATGAATCTTTTTTTCAAACACTAAAAAAAAAAGTG
>JACNHV010000222.1 GCA_014383445.1 Candidatus Desulfobacula maris
TGTCACAAAAGCTCCCGGTGCAAACAAGATCACCATAAAGATTTTTGGAAAAGCCGCGCATTCAGGCGCAGAACCTGAAAAAGGAATCAGTGCTATTTTAGTTGCATCTAAAGCCATTTCAGGGCTTAAATTAGGCCGGATTGATGAAGAGACCACCTGTAATCTTGGCACCATTAAAGGCGGAGTGGCCACCAATATTATCCCTGATTTTGTTGAAATCCACGGGGAAGCCAGAAGCCATGATATTGAAAAATTAAAAGCAGTTACAGATAATATTGTATCTGCATTTTACACTGCTGCAAAAAAATTCAATAATGGTTCAGACCTTCCCAGGATAGAGGCCATTGTTGAAAATGACTTTACCCCGACAAATATTTTAGAAGATCACATGGCCATTAAACTTGCCAGGAAAGCGGCTAAAAATCTGGGTATCACTTTGGAAAGCAAGACCACTGGCGGTGGCGCAGATGCCAATGTCTTTTTTGGCAAAGGCATTGTGGCAGGGGTTCTTGGAACGGGCATGACCGATGTTCACACCTTAAATGAATCTGTTGACATCAAGGATATGGAGGCTGCAGCAAGGTTGGTACTTGAGATTTTAAAGGTTCATGCCGCAGGAGAAATTTAAGGATGATTGCCTATGTTGATATGTTTTCCGGTATCAGCGGGGATATGATCCTTGGCGCCCTTATTGATCTTGGTGTACCACTTGACTGGTTAAAAGAAAAATTAGGCCATGTTTTAAACGGCTTTCAATTAAAGACACGTGTTGTTTACAAGCACCATTTAAAAGCCACAGACCTTTTTGTAGAGGTCATTGATGAGAGCAGGGCATCACGGAATTATAGTGAAATAAAGGCATTGATTACGAACAGTTCTCTGCCTGAAAAAGTGAAAAATAACAGCCTTTCAGCTTTCCAGAAAATTGCCCTGGCCGAGTCCCATATTCATGGTAAAGATATTGAAACGATTCATTTTCATGAAATCGGTGGCATAGACTCCATTGTTGATATTATCGGCTCTTTTCTCTGTGTGGAATATCTTGGCATTAAAAAAGTATATGCATCGTCTATTCCTATAGGGTCTGGCATTGTGACCTGTGCTCATGGACAGATACCCGTTCCCGTTCCGGCAACCATGGCCATTTTGAAAGATGTTCCTGTTAGATCATCTGATGCAACAACCGAGATTGTTACCCCGACTGGGGCTGCCATTATTGCTACCCTTGCCTCATCTTTCGGACACATGCCGGAAATGATCATAAAACAAGTCGGTTATGGTTCAGGGAAAAGGGAAACGGGGTCAGGTCTTCCCAATCTGCTTCGCATTATTCTGGGAGAACCATTGGTCCATGAAAAGAAAAATGAAACAGGTATTCACAAAGAAGCCATTCATGTTGTCAAAACAAACGTGGATGACACAACCCCTGAGGTTCTGGGATTTTTAATGGAAACCCTGTTTGAAAACAAGGCACTTGATGTCTGTTATATTCCGGTTCAAATGAAAAAAAACAGGCCCGGGGTTCAGCTTGAGGTGATATGTCAAAAACAGGATCTGGATAATATTGTTCAAATTATACTTGCCCAGACCACATCCATTGGCGTGAGGCATTATGAATGCGAGCGATCTTTTCTTTTAAGGGAAAAAGCCTTTGTTGAAACTTTATATGGAAAAATACAGGTAAAAAAAATCACTAATCCTGACAATAGTATCCGATTTGTTCCAGAATATGATATTGCAAAAAAAGTGGCCAAGGAAAAAAGGATTCCATTAAAAGATGTTTACACCCAGATTTTATCTGATACAAACTCACTTGACCCAATCCTCTTGACAGGGACTGATGCAGAATATAAAACTTCAAAATGACTTTAAATCAGAAATTTATAATATTTATAGCCACGGGATGCTATTCAGGTAAAATACCTTTTGCACCAGGTACCTTTGGAACTGTCGCAGCAATTCCTTTTGTACTTGTTTTTTTAATCATTCCAGCATCTTTTACAGGGATTTATATTACAGGCTTAATCCTTGTGGCTATTTATTTTTCAGACCAGGCTGAAAAGATCCTGGGAAAGAAAGATCCAGGCTGTATTGTTATAGATGAAATTGCTGGATATGTTGTAACCATGTCATGGGTTCCTGTTAATATCTATACGATTGTGGCCGGGTTTTTTATATTCAGATTTTTTGACATTGTGAAACCTGGGCCTGTGAAATATTTTGAAAATAATTTTTCAGGAGGAGCCGGGGTAGTTCTGGATGACATTATGGCAGGTATTTTATCTGCAGCTGTTTTAAGAATTCTATATTTATCAGGCATATTTTAGGAGAAAAGAGATGGATAAAAATTTGGAAAAGGATAAGGCTGTAAAAACAGCAATGAGCCAGATTGAACGCCAATTTGGCAAAGGCTCTATCATGAAACTGGGAGGCAGGGCAATTGAAGCTGTTCCAGTTATACGATCAGGCTCCCTTGCACTGGATAAGGCTCTGGGGGTTGGCGGATATCCAAGGGGCAGGGTGATTGAGATATATGGTCCTGAATCTTCGGGAAAGACAACTCTGGCGCTTCATGCCGTTGCCGAGGCGCAAAAGGATGGCGGGATCGCGGCCTTTATTGATGCAGAGCATGCCCTGGATGTAGCCTATGCCAAACGACTTGGAGTGGATTGTGATGAACTTTTAGTGTCCCAGCCCGATACAGGGGAGCAGGCGCTGGAAATTGCAGACATGCTGGTCAGAAGCGGCGGCATTGATATCATGGTTGTGGACTCTGTGGCAGCCCTTGTTCCCCGGGCTGAAATTGAAGGAGACATGGGGGATTCCCACATGGGACTTCAGGCACGACTCATGTCCCAGGCTTTAAGAAAGCTTGCCGGCACCATCGGCAAAACCAATACCATCATTATTTTTATTAACCAGATCAGGATGAAAATCGGTGTGGTCTATGGGAATCCTGAAACCACCACGGGTGGTAATGCCTTGAAATTTTATGCTTCCATGCGTCTTGAAATCAGAAGGGCTGCTCCAATAAAAGAGGGGCAGGAAATCATTGGTAACCGGACCAAGGTAAAGGTTGTGAAAAACAAACTGGCACCCCCATTCAAAGATATTGAGTTTGATCTCATGTATGGTGAAGGTATCTCAAGAACAGGAGATCTGCTTGACATGGGTGTTGACCTTGAGATTGTAGACAAAAGCGGTTCCTGGTATTCTTTTGAAGGCGAAAGAATCGGTCAGGGTAGAGAGAATGTAAAGATCTTTTTAACTGACAACCCAGACATATTTGAAAAAATTGAACTTAAGGTTCGAGAGAAGCTGGGGATTGCAAAGCCTGGCAGCAATGATAAAAAAAAAGAAGCCAAAGCATAGTGGTATATTGAATTAGGAGTTGTGACATGACAGGCAATCAAGCCAGAAAAATTTTTATGGAGTATTTTAAAAAACATAATCACCAGCAGGTAAGATCTTCTTCCCTTGTACCCCAGGATGATCCAACCCTTTTGTTTGTAAATGCCGGCATGGTGCAATTCAAACGTGTGTTCACAGGAGATGAGAAAAGGGATTATTCAACTGCCGTAACTGCACAGAAATGTGTCAGGGCCGGTGGAAAACATAATGATCTTGAAAATGTCGGTTATACTGCAAGGCATCACACTTTTTTTGAAATGCTGGGCAATTTTTCCTTTGGTGACTATTTCAAGGAAAAAGCCGTTGATTTTGCCTGGGATCTTCTCACAAACGGTTATGGGTTTGAAAAGGAAAAACTCTGGGTATCTGTTTTCCATGAAGATGATGAAGCCTATAATATCTGGCGGGATCAGGTTGGTGTACCAGAGGAAAAAATCGTAAGGCTGGGAGAGGAAGACAATTTCTGGGCCATGGGAGATACAGGGCCCTGCGGACCCTGTAGTGAAATTCATATTGATCGCGGTCCAGAGTTTGGTTGCGACAGAAAAGATTGTGCAGTCGGGTGTGACTGTGACAGGTGGCTGGAATTATGGAACCTTGTCTTCATGCAGTTTGAAAAAGATGAGCAGGGCAATATGACACCTTTGCCAAAGCCAAGTATAGATACGGGCCTGGGACTTGAACGGGTGATTTCCGTTCTTCAGGGGGTCCCTACAAATTATGACACAGATCTTTTTGTGCCGATTATGGAAAAAGTTGGTGAACTTTCCAATAAAAAACGTCATGAATCAAACCAGGTTGAAGTGGCAATGAAAGTTATTGCTGATCATTCCAGGGCAACGGCTTTTCTGATATGTGATGGAGTTATGCCTTCCAATGAAGGTCGCGGGTATGTGCTTCGCCGCATCATGAGGCGGGCCATCCGGTATGGAAGAAGTATCGGGCTTGTCAAACCTTTCCTGCATGAGACTGTACAGACGGTTTTTACGATTATGGATGAAGCTTATCCCGAGCTTAAAGACTCTTCTGTATTTATTTTGAATGTAGTGAAAAATGAAGAGGAAAAGTTCCTTGAAACTCTGGGTACGGGTATGAAACTCTTAGAAGTCACCATTGATGAAATAAAGTCACAAAAGAGTTCCATGATTCCCGGGGATGTGATTTTTAAACTCTATGATACCTTTGGATTCCCCGTGGACATCATTATCGATCATGTTAAAGAGATGGAAATTGATCTTGACCTGGAAGGGTTTGAAAGGAATATGGCAGAACAAAAAGCAAGGTCAAAGTCTACTAAAAAATTCACAGGCGTTGGCGAAGCCTATAAAACCTTGACCTCAAAAGGGGTGAAAACAATTTTTGAAGGCTATGACAATATTGAAACAAGATCCCAGGTCCTCATCATTGTCAGGGATGATAAAGAAATTGAAACAGCCCAAAAAGGTGATGCCATAGAAATCGTTACTGCTGCCACTGTATTTTATGCAGAATCCGGAGGTCAGGCCGGGGATACAGGGATTTTTGAAAATAAAAGTTGTGTTATCAACATTATGGAAACGGTAAAAGATCCCACGGGAATTGTTATCCATAAAGGTCTGGTTGAAAAAGGCAAGGTAAAAAAAGGAGATTCATTTATACTCAAGGTGAATGCAGAAAAAAGGCAGAACACAGCCTTAAACCATTCTGCCACCCATATTCTGCATTCAGCTTTAAGAAATGTTTTAGGAGATCATGTAAAACAATCAGGCTCTCTTGTGACAGACACAAGGTTAAGATTTGATTTCACCCATTTTTCTTTTATTTCCGGGGAGGAACTTAAGGCCATAGAAAATCAGGTCAATTTAAGGATTCGTGAAAATCATCCAATTGAAACAAAAGAGATGAATATTGATGAGGCGGTAAAAGCCGGGGCCATAGCACTTTTTGAAGAAAAATACGGAGATGTGGTAAGGGTTGTATCCCAGGGGACATTTTCTCAGGAGCTTTGCGGAGGAACCCATACAGACAAATCAGGTGATATCGGGTTATTTAAAATCCTGTCAGAAGGCGGGATTGCATCGGGCATCCGAAGAATTGAGGCAGCAACGGGTCAAATAGCGCTTGATTATATTCACAGGGAACAAAGCCTTATTGAATCAATTGCAGGTCTGTTAAGAGGGGCCAAAGAGGATGTGGTATCAAAGGTTGAGGCCTTATTAAAGGATAAGAAAAACCTTGAAAAAGAACTTGAATCTTTAAAGGCAAAAATGGCATCAAAGTCTGTGGAAAATATTGATGATGTTGTAAGAGAAATAAATGGCGTGAAAGTGATTTCAAAGCGGGTGGAGATTGAAAACCCTTCCCAGTTAAGAGATCTTGCTGATAAATTCAAGACAAAAATAGGCTCTGGAGTCATTCTTCTGGGCGCTCAATCCAATGGAAAAGCTTTATTGATTTCTATTGTGACGGATGATTTGACAAAAAAATTTAAGGCAGGGGATATTGTAAAAGCAGCTGCCAAAATAGTGGGTGGTGGTGGTGGTGGCCGCCCTGATATGGCCCAGGCCGGTGGTACAAAGCCTGAAAATCTTGATCAGGCACTTGAATCTGTTTTTAAAATTATGTCATGACCGCATATTTCATAAGACGATTGCTTCTGGTGATACCGACATTCATCGGTATCACCATTATGGTTTTTACCATCACTCGTTTTGTGCCCGGTGGCCCCATTGAAAGAATTATTGCAGAGACAAGGGCCATGCAGACAGGGCAGGGTGGATCATCCACATCATCCGGTCCCAGCGGCGGGCAACCCCTTTCTGAAGAACAAATTCAAAAATTAAAAGAATATTACGGGTTTGATAAACCCGTATTGACCAGCTATTTTATCTGGTTATCAAAAGTGCTGCAAGGGGATCTTGGCAAATCCACACGCTATTATGATCCCGTCTGGGATATGATAAAAGAGAGAATTCCCATCTCCCTTTATTTTGGTATCCTGAGCCTGATCATGATTTACGGGGTCTGCATTCCCCTTGGCCTGGCAAAGGCTGTCCGGCATAAAACAGGGTTTGATAATATCACCTCCATTATTATTTTCATGGGGTATGCCATTCCAGGATGGGTGGCAGGGGTACTTATGCTTGTATTGTTTTCATCCAATTATGATGTGTTCCCTTTAGGAGGTCTTGTATCTGAATTTTTTGAAGAGATGAGCTTGTTTGAAAAAGCCAGGGACATTGCCTGGCATACCATCTTGCCATTATTTTCCTATGTCATAGGCTCTTTTACAGTGATGACGCTTTTGATGAAAAATACCCTGATGGATAACCTGTCTTCCGATTATGTCAGGACTGCCATTGCCAAAGGCCTTCCCTTTAAAAAAGCCGTACTGAATCATGCCATGCAAAACAGCCTGATCCCCATAGCAACCAGTTTTGGAAATAATATTTCCATTATTTTAATGGGATCTTTTTTGATTGAAAAAGTATTCAATATCAATGGCATGGGACTTTTGGGATATGAATCCATCCTGGACCGGGATTACCCTGTGGTAATGGGTATCCTTGTTATTTCTTCTTTGTTGTTTATGGTGGGTAATATTTTGTCAGACCTTTGCGTTGCCTTTGTCGACCCCAGGGTGAGGTTTAAATGATATTTATGAATCCTGCCACCTTAAAAAAAATCAAGCGGTTTCGATCCATAAAAAGGGGATTCTGGTCGTTTGTTATTTTGTTTATCATGATTTTTGTGTCATTTTTTGCCGAGGTGTTTATCAATTCCCGGGCTATAATGGTCTATTATAACGGCGAACTTTATTTCCCAACATATAGACAAATGATCCCGGGCTCTGTGTTTGGGCTTGGCTATGAATATGAAACCAATTATCGGGACCTTAAAATAAAATTTGAAAACACTTCAAATTTTGTTGTCATGCCTCCTGTGCCCTACAACCCTTATGAGAATGATTTAAAGTTTAATTCTTATCCGCCGTTTCCCCCTTCTTTTAAAGAAAATCATTTTTTAGGTACGGACAATGTGGGCAGGGATATTTTTGCTCGTCTTGTATATGGCTTTAGGACAGCCATTATTTTTTCCTTTGTTCTTTTGCTCCTGAATTATACCATTGGTATTACCATAGGCTGTTCCATGGGGTATTTTGGTGGGAAATTTGATTTAATTTTCCAGCGGATCATTGAAATCTGGAGCAATGTCCCGTTTTTATATGTGATTATTATCATTGCCTCCATTGTGATACCTAATTTTTTAATATTAATTTTAATCATGGCTTTTTTCGGGTGGATCGGCATTACCTGGGTTATGCGGACCATGACCTATAAGGAAAAGGAAAAAGAATATGTACTGGCAATGCGGACTCTTGGCGCATCACATGCAAGGATCATCTTTAAACACATTATCCCAAATACCATTTCCGTGATCGTGACCTATGCCCCCTTTGCCATTTCAGGGGGGATTGTTGCTTTAACCTCACTTGATTACTTAGGGTTTGGACTGCCAGCCCCGACACCTTCCTGGGGGGAACTATTGTCCCAGGGCTGGCAGAATATGGAGGCATGGTGGATTGTTGCTTCTGTTGTAGCCGCCCTTGTCGTAACCCTTATGACGGTAACCTTTATTGGTGAAGGCATAAGAGAGGCCTTTGATCCGAAACTGCACACTATCTATGAATAAAAAGGGTACTAAATTTTCAGGTTTTGGTCAGGCATGAGTTAATAGACTTTCCTTTTGGAAAAACCTTTTCCAAGTACGTTAAATGTATTTTCCGTAATTAAGAAGGCATCGGGGTCAATGGTAAATGCAATTTCCTCTACCCTTTTGATCTGAAAGGTATTGGCAACCATCATGATGATATCTTTTTCCATGCCAGAGTATGCTCCTTCTCCCTTTAAAAAAGTCGCACCCCTGTTAAGTTTGTCCATTATTTCATCGGCGATCTGCCTGGGATTATTTGAGATGATAAAGATTAATTTTCTCTGGTTAAACAGCGTTATAAAATATTCAATAACCTGGGAGGAGATATAACTCATGGCCATGGAATATAAAATCAAATCTGTATCCAATAATCCAAAACTGAAAAAAAACAATACAAAATTAAAAATAAAATTGTATGTGCCAATGCGGATTCCAAATTTCTGATTTAAAATGATTGCGATAATATCATTGCCACCGGCAGAACCCAGGGAACGAAAGACAATACCGGCACCGGCACCAATGATGGCTCCCCCGGCCATGGCTGCCAGCATCAGATCCTTGACCGGGATTTCAAAGCGGATCAAATCAATGGAAAGGGTCAGGACGATGGCGCCATAGAGGCTGTATAATAAAAAGCGCCTGCTGACAAAGATCCATCCAAAGATAAAGACCGGGATATTTAAAATAAAATACCAGATGCCTGGTGTAAAAATTTTGGTATAATAAAAAACCAGAATGCCGGCACCGGAAAACCCGCCCGTAATCATCCCATTGGGAATCACAATGGCTTTCAGGCCAATGCCGGCGATAAGACTTCCCAGGGTGATCAAAAAAAGATTCCAGGGAATAGTATAGGTTATATTTTGAAATTTCATGTTTTAAATAATATTAATTCAGTTCATTAATCAATTGCTTTGCTTCTTCATGCCCTTCAAAGTCATTGCTAAGCTCCAGGGCGCGTCTTAAAGATTTTTTAGCAAGCTGATTTTCCCCTTTTTTAGCATAGGTCCGGCCAAGGTGAAAATGAATTTCTGCATTATCAGTTAGTTTTTTCAAAGCATCTATAAATTCGGTCTCAGCATTTTCATATAAGCCTTTATGAAAGTATACCAAACCTAAGGTATCAGCAATGGCAGGGTCTTCTGGAAATTTTTCCTTGGCATTCCTGGCCAGTTCAAGCGCCTTGTCAAAATCTTGTGTATGAACTGCCAGATAATATGCAAGATTGTTTGCTGCCGGGGCATAATCAGGATTTATTTTCAGGGCCATGCCATAGTGATCAGCAGCTTTTTCATATTGTTTTTCTTTATCATAAATGGTTCCAATCATCATGTGGGCAAAGGGGTTGTCTGGATTGATTTTTAAAAGTGACTCATATTGTTCAAGGGCTTTGTCGTTTTCTTTGTTTGATAAATATAGTTTTGCAAGCGCATTATACGGTTCTGTAAGCTGCGGATCTGCCTCAATGGCTTTAGTGAAAAATTGTTTTGCTTTTTCAAGATTTTTCTGTGCTGAAAAAAGCTGTGCCTGGATATTATGAATAACTGCTCTTGCAGTATCGCTATCTTTAATAATATTTAATTGTCTGGTGCAGAGTTCATGGGCGCTGTTAAATTCTTTTTTCAGGACATGGATGTTGATGATCTGTAAAAATGCGTCCAATCTTGAATTGTCTTTTTCATAGGATTTGGAAAAATAGTCAAGGGCAGAATCATATTCTTTTAAGGAGCCCTGTAAAAGCCCCATCCTATAGTAAGCAAGTGGATTTTCCGGAGAAAGTTCCATAAGTTTTAAAAGATCTTCTTTTGCTTCCCCGGGTTTATTTTGTCCTATTAAGGCACTGGCCCTGATGATCCTGGCATTATAGTTGTCTGGATCAAGATCAAGGGCATCCGTTGCCTGCTGTTGTGCCAGGGCATATGATTTTTCAGACAGATAGAGGTTTGAAATTAGAAGCCTGGCTTTTAAAAATTTTGGATTCAGTTCAATGGATTTTATAATGGATGCTTTTGCCGGATCAATTTTATTTTTGCCGATATAATACAGTCCTTTTAAATAATGAACCATAAATGACTTTGGTTCATTTTTTTCTAAGGATTCAACCAAAGGCAGGACATCATCAAAATTTTGATTTAACAGCAGGATTTCAGTTTTAAGTAATTGGGACTGAGCGTATTCCGGTCTTTTGGCAAGAATTTGATCGACAAGTGTATGGGCTTTATCAAAATCCTTATGATTGAAATGAAACCTTGCAATGGTGTTTTTGATGGATAAATTTTCAGGTTCCATGTCAGATGCTTTTTGATAGGAATCCAAAGCTTTTTCGGGTTGTTGAATACGATCATAAAAATTTGCCAGGACCATATGGGATTTTACAGCATTATTTCCTGTATTAATTGCGTCCTGATATGCTTTTTCAGCCAGGTCATATTTTGTTTGACTAAAATAGTATCCACCCAGAAGAATATGTGCTTGTTCATTTGCGGGATTTTTTGCAACAGCATCTTTAAGTTGAAATTCTGCTTTTTGAAATGCCTTGTGTTTAATGTAAAATCCGGCCAGGGCAGAATATAAATTTATATTTTGTCCATCAATTCCAATGGCCCTTAAAAGAAGTTTTTCTGCTTCATCAGACTTGTTTTCAAATTCTTTAATTCTGGCCAGATTCTGCAGGGCACCAATGTTATTAACGTCACTGGTTAAAATTTGTTCATGAACAAAACCGGCTTCATCATAATTTTTTTCCTTTAAATAAATCTGTGCTTTGAGATGCAGGGCTGTTATGTTTTGAGGGTCTTTTTCAAGGATTTTTACGATTTTTTCCATGGCAGGTTCGATTTGTTTGCCAAGGAAGAGGAATTCAGCCAGTTTTAATTGTGCATCATGGTTGTCCGGATCTAATTGAACAACTTTGGAATATTGCCCAAAGGCCCCTTTTAAATTTCCAAGTTTTACCATGGTTTCAGCTAAAAGGTAATTGGCTTGAACATATTGGGGGTCTATTTTGATGGCATTTTTAAGTTCAATTTCAGCCTTTTTATATTCTTTTTGGGCATAGTATTTGTCTGCGCTGTGAAAAAAGGCTTCTTTTTTTTCCTGTTCAGATTGACAGCCAAGAGTAAAGAAAAAAATAACAAGTATAAAAAAGAATTTCAAACTGGCTTTCATTACGGCCTCCAAATAATTTATATGGGTTAAAAATTCACGTTTTTTAACATGATAAAAATTCAAAAGTAAATATAGGCGAATTGCCCTTATTTTTCAAGGGAATAAAAAGCAGAGAATCCGCAAATGTATATCTTTTAATATCTTGATAATTAATGGAGTATAAGATAAAATTTAATTTCGCTATAATAGATCTTAAGATAATTTGGAAACAAAATGAAATATTTCCCATTTAATCGGTAATATTCTGCTCTTAAAACAGACGGGATGGTTCCAATATGGATAATTTTATTTTATTTGTATATTTCAGTGGTGCTATATTGATTCTTTTAATTTTTTATAAAATTGGCAGTTCAAGGGCAACCCGAGATACCAAAGCAAAAACAGCATTGATTGATGATTTGCAAAAAGAGGAGCAGGCTCATAAAAAGCTCTTGGAAAACCTTAAGAAAGAACGGCAGGACTTGTTTGAAAATATCAAATTTTTAAACGCCAGGTACCAAAATGACAAAAAGAAATTAAAAATAAATGAAGAAGAGATGTTTAATGAAATCGTTTCCCTTGAAGCTCAACTTAATTCATTTATTGAGTTAAAACATGAGAATGATGAAGAAATCAATCAACTCAAGTCAAAAATCAGAAAATATGAAAGAAGGAAAAGTTCTAAAAACAAAAGAAACGAGTTTGATTTTATTGTTAAACGCTTTGCCGTGCTTTACAAGGATATTGAAATGAATAGAAGGGCGATTTCAGGATTTATAAATTTAAACGGTGATCAGCAGATAAAGGCAGAAGAATGTATCCTCCTGTTAGATCGAAATCCAGATCTTGTCACAGTAAAAAGAAAGGTGTTTTCCGGCAAAAAGCATAAAACCGCTTGTTTTGAAGTATTGTTCGCATATAATGGCCGTCTATACTTTACAACAAATGAGAAAAATAAAATAGAAATCCTGGTAATCGGAACAAAAAATACCCAAACCAAAGATATGGAATTTCTTCATAGCTTGTAGGTAATGTACTCAACTTTCAGCCTTAAGTCCTATCCTCAATCAAATCTGATAACTCCGAAAGTTGAGTACTTTATATATTTTTGTTCAGACCCAGTTAAATACTATTATTTCCTGCCGCTTTTTTGTCCCTCCTGGTATTGGTTTCTGGCTTGTTTTAGTTCCTCTTGATCTCGGCCTATGGTTTCTTTTTGGTATCGGTTTCTATCTTGTTTTAATTCCTCTTGATCTCGGCCTATGCTTTCTTTTTGTTGTGGTGACTGTGGCTTCTGTATTTTTATGGTTTGCGGTTGTTGTATTTTCCTGGTCCGTGGCAGCGGTTTCTGGATCTTTATCGGTTGCCCACCATTTTTTTTCTCTTGGTCCATCAGTGGAGGAGTAATAGACCGAGAAATGTGCGCCTGTTTTACCAGCTTCTTTTGTCTTAAATCTCTTGCTTTAATAGCAGGAACCCTTTTTTTCTGTGGCTGTATTTTAGCTATTTCCGATGCTGAGTTATGTGGTCGAATGAGAGGAGGACTGATAGAAAAATGATGATTTCCACGGTCTTGTTTTATCTTTTGGATGTTATTTGTCCTGCCAACAGAACGGTATTCCGTCTTAATTTTGTCTTTTTGAATATTAGGCAACCGAACTTTACGATAATTCTGGTGACGATAAAGCTGATCAATGGCAATAATAATCGCGTGAGCGTAATTAACGTGTGATTGATGAAGATTGTATCTGGGTTGTTTGGGAAATCGGTGACTGTAACTGCCCCAATGGCGATTACTATAATATTTTTCATGCCAGGCCAAAGGATACCATCCAATATAACTGCCACTGCTGACCCAGGAAACCCGGCCAGGGTACCAGCCAAAGCTGATGCCAACAATAGATGAGCTAATTCTTACAGTCGGGGGAGTCCAATACCAATGTCCATTTGTAAAAAGCCAGCTGCCATAGTGGTGAGTAACATAGCCAAAAGGTTCTGCCGGGATCCAGCACTTGTCGCCATGCCAAAGTTTCCAATGACCCATTGAGTAAGGCGACCAGCCAGCTGGCACGGCTGTGGGGCGCCAAAAACTATGGTATTTATCTCTATAATAGACGTTTTCCCAAACTCCGTTTTTATCAAGCGCATAGGCTTCATATGCGAGATTGTTTGGCAGGTATTTTTTAGACTCTTGACTGCTCAAACGGGATTGCCAGATATTATCCCTCATGTAATTCCAGTTATTCCAGTTGATATTTAACAATGGTTCAGATGTCGATATTTCAATATTATTGGCGATCAATGCTGATGAGCCTGCTAAGACTTTGTATTTGGCGCCACCGGAATTATGAACAAAGTCCAAGCGACCTTTCAGGGCGATAAATTCAGCAGAATCTTCTCCAACTATAACATCGAAGACAGCTTTATTTGAAGAGTGGGCGCTTCCGAATGGAGTGATAACTTCAATCTTGGTCTGAAAATCAGAACTCTGGAAACGTGCAGTGCCGGATAACAAGTGTATGGATGTTATATCGGCTCCAAGTCTTTCAACCTTTACTTGTGTGTTTTCCCCCATTCTTAAAAAAGTGTAATTTGGAATAATGATTTCCACCCTTGTCTTTTCAGAGGAAGATAAAAGATCATTAACCCCGAATGGCGAATCTTCAATTAGGGAAACCCAATCCTGCTCCTCTTCAACATATCCAAGCAGTTCATTGCCTTGGATATGGGTAATACGCCCTATAAATGAAGCATCTTCAGCAAAAACTACGGCTGAAACAAATAAAATAAACATTATTGCCAAGCAAATTATTTTTTTCATAATAATCTCCAGTTTTTAGTTTATTAATTGATCGTTTTGATCATTTATTGAATCATAATAGAGCAAAGGGTGTGCCACAAAGAAAAGGATCTTTTAATGTCTTGAATTTACAACATATATTTAAAATTATGCAAAACAGGCTATTGATATTGAATTTGTGATAGTGTGTACTTTTTACTCAGGACATGTATCCAGGTGTATATAAATTACCCGTGGATGGTGGGAAAAAACGTAACAAACAAAACTGCTTCTCCTGGATAGGCGATTATAATCTAACTTTGACAGCAATTTATGCGCCCTTTCAAGGTGTGTTTTGACGGCCGTCAAATACTCGGGTTATTTGCCCATTTCTACATCTCAACTATGAAGTTCTCTCGACCTGTTTAGATCTTGGATACTCTGCAAGCGGTATAATCATTCGTCACCATCAATAACAATGGGATACCTGGGGATTGAAAGCAAAGAAGTCCATGATGTTCTTATGAACGAAATTGGATAATTTTCGGATATGTATACGCAGGCGAAGGATCATCTCCATGGCTGTTGTCCTGAATTTACCACTGAAAAATATTTACGGCTGCATTATGGTTGTTTCTCGATATATAAAGGCCCTATAAGCCGCCTGGGATAGACCCAGGATAGAGTTGCTCAAATTATTAATAATGCAAATTTTTGCTAAATTAATAATTTCCCTCACTGAACCGCGTATGTGAAATAGTCGGAAATTCCAATATTGGCAATATCGACACTTTGCCCGCCCAGGGCCAAGACATGAAATACATTGCCCGTCATTTTTACATGGGTCTTGCACTTACCTGGAAAACGTCAAGAAAATACAGGAAGCCAGGAAAAACTTGAAGGCCATCAAGAAAAAATAAAACAGTACCAATAAGACAAATTGAATTTGCTTTTAATCTAACTTGTTCACAGAAACACTGATTTTATTAGTCTTCATTTTTAATTTCAAAATAGAGGGAGTAGGCTAATAGACATAGTCTGCACCCTGAAATTTTAAAGATACTGGCTATAATCTTTTGATTTTTAAATGGCTAATATTCAATTTTTGTATGTATAAATTTTACTTTTGCATTTCCAGGCCGGGGATGATAATCTCCAATATATAGTAATGGAGACGTGATTCCTTTGATAGCAGCGATTTTCCATATACTGGAATGAAAAGTTTTTACAAATCAGAGGTTTTTCGGGTCAATTTTTCTTTAAAAATAGGGGTTTTTACCTATATTGACAAGCCAATTTTAACTTGCTAAGGGATCGTAAAGAATTAATAATCCACGACAAAGTCAAACTTATTGAAAAGCAGGGACGTAAAGCCACTGGTCTTCTGAAAATAGGCGGGTTACCATTGAGTTGATTCGGTTTTTCTATTTTAAGGGACTAATTGTGATGAAAAGACAGGTTTTAGCAGGATTAGCTTCAGTGCTATGCTAAATAAGGAATAATCAAATTTAAAGGAGGTAACATGAAACGTATAATCTTGATGGTGTTTGTTGGATTGTTATTATTTTCAGGAAATGCCTTTAGTAAAGATTATTATGAAGACTTTGATGACGGTTCACTTGACTTGCCATGGTCTACTTCTGACACTTATGCAATATCAAATGGGGTTCTACATGTGACTGGTGGGGGTATCTCATATAACGATTATGAAGTATCAAGTGTGGGTTTAAATCTAAACGGTGGTGAATTCATAAATCATTTTGAAGCCGACGTTATGATACCCAATGTTGATGACTCTCAAATTATTGGAATAGCCTTGCAGTGGTATGAAGATGATTGGACCGGCTATCAAGTTCATCTGCAATTTAATCCTTGGAGCCAACAATTTCAAGCCAGCCTTGCTGCAATATCAATGTCTATGCCGGATTTTACACATAGTGCACAGCTCTTAGGTCAAGAAAATTTGAGTGTAGGAAATCTTGGAGAATGGTATTCCCTAAGTATAACACTTGAAAGTTCATTTATTAAAGTGAGCATAAATGGAGAAGAAACAGATCTTTTTGATGGCATCTATCAACCACCGAATTCTACATTAAAACAAAGCACTGGATATGTCCATGGCAGTATTCCTTATGCAGCAGAAGGTGACCTGCTTAATTATTTCGCGGACAATTTAAAAGCAATAAGCATTCCGGGTACTGGCCCTGGCCTTGAGCCTGTCGCTAATGCTGGACCTGATACGATCGTTTACAATCAAGTCAGTTTTGATGGAAGTCAATCTTATGATCCTGATGGAAGCATTCTTATATACAACTGGGACCTCAAATATCGAGATGATTCCACTTACAACATAATTGCAAATGGAGCAAACCCAATAATTTCAAACCTTCAATCTGGTTTTTATGACGTTACGCTGACTGTAACCGATGATGACGGATTAACAGGTACAGATTCAATGGTATTAGCAGTTGCAAAAAAAGTGGTAAATGAAATTTGTCCTGGAAACTCAGAAAACAATGGTCCAAAGGATAAACAAAAGAAAAAGAAATAGCGAGATTGCAGAAATACTATGATGGTTTATTTGCAGAGTCAAAAATGGCTCTGCCTTTCTTATTACTTAAAAAAACATTCCTGAATTATGTGACCAAATTCAATGAACTCTCCAATATAGCTTCATGGAATTTTGATTGATTTTATTATCCCCTTTTTTGTATAGTGGAATTCATGACTGATTAACAATGAAATTAAAAATACCATATATTGTGGTTTAAATAAAAGGAACAGCGATGGTCCAAGATAAGAATACACCGGAACCGCCTGGCCACATTTCTACGCGGATGTCTGGTATGTTTTCGACTTTTCACCTTCTTGGCTTTATAGGTAGATGGGGCGCCTGGGTTGTTCTGTTGGCTTCTTTGTTGATCACTTTCAACGCATGGTATTTCGTCAGGGGTGAATCTACCAAAAGAGTTCAAGCACGTTTTGATTTTCGGGTCAAGACAATAGAAACAAGAATTTACGAGCGCCTCCAGGCCTATGAATTTCTCCTCCGAGGGGGGAGCGGTCTTTTTGAGGCTTCCGATGAAGTCACTCGGGAGGAGTGGCGGACCTATGTAACGAAGTTGCAGATTAATCAATATTATCCGGGAATTCAAGGGGTCGGTTTTTCCAAACAAATTCTTCCTTCTGAAAAGGAAGCCCACATTCGTCAGATTCGCGGCGAGGGCTTTCCCCAATATACTATCAAACCTGAAGGGGACCGGCCGGAATACACCTCAATTATCTTCCTGGAGCCCTTTGATTGGCGGAATCAGCGGGCTTTTGGCTATGACATGTTTTCCGAACCCACCCGTAAAGAAGCGATGATCAGAGCTCGTGACACCGGAATAGCAGCCTTAAGCGGCAAGGTCACTCTGGTCCAGGAAACAACCAAGGGCATACAAGCGGGCTTTCTCATTTACCTGGCGGTTTACCGCAAAGGAGAACCGCTGGAAACTCCAGAACAGAGGTATGAGGCGTTAATAGGATATGTTTACAGCCCTTTTCGTATGAATGAATTCATGAAGGGTATTCTGGTCGAAAATGAGGGATATGTTTACCTTCAGATTTTTGATGGCGAGAAGCCACTTAAAGAAACCCAGCTATATAAAAGCGATATCACAGAAGGACTTCACAACCACAATGAAGGTCATCATTTTGCCACTGCCCAATCCATCCTGAAATATGCCGGCCATCGCTGGCTGTTATCTTTTGTTTCCTCTAAATATTTCGAGGAAAGCATCGAGACCAGCTCCATGAACTTCATCTTATTGCTTGGCATCACCATCAGCCTGCTGTTATTTGGCATGGTATTCTCTTTAACCAAGTCCCGAAGCCAAGCCATCGTTCTGGCTAATACGACATTGGACCTGGAAAAGGCTAATATAGAATTAAGGGAGGAAATCACGGAGCGCAAGCAGACGGGAGAGGCTCTGAGGGAGAGTGAACACAAACTTTCAACCCACCTTCAAAACACATCGGTTGGAGCAATTTCCTGGGATATGGATTATAAAATTGTTGAGTGGAACCCGGCAGCCGAAACTATATTTGGTTATACTAAAGAGGAAGCCCTGGGCAAACATTCTGTAGGACTTCTTTTACCTGAAGGCTTGAGAGGATTTGTTGAGGGCATTTTCCAGGATCTGTTATCTGGAAAAGGAGGCTCTCGAAGCATAAACGAGAATATAACCAAAGACGGCAGGCAAATCATATGTGATTGGTACAATACAGTCCTGAAAGATGCTGATGGTAAAGTAATCGGTATGACAGCATTGGTAAATGATATCACCGAACGTACGCAGACTGAGGAAGCATTACAAAAAAGTGAAAAACAATACAGAACCCTGTTTGAAAAAATAAATGACGCCAT
>JACNHV010000145.1 GCA_014383445.1 Candidatus Desulfobacula maris
AATAGCTTCTAATTTCCGACTACTTAAGACTGAGACTTTATCAAAAATACATGAAACAAGTCTGGATATCCTTGCCAACACCGGAGTTGTATTTCAGTCCAAAGAATGTCTCGACATCTTTAAAAACCATGGTGCAAAAGTTGATGGACAAATCGTTTTTATACCGGAAGAGATGGTAGATAAGGCTGTGAAGTCATCTCCTGATTGTTTTAAATGGGAGGCATTAAATTGTGATCGATCGATCAATGTCGGCACAAAGCAGGAGGGCATACATGTCAGCATGAATAACGGCCCCATTTATATTCAGGACCTGGATAAGGGAAGAAGACCCGGAACCATGGAAGACCTGATAAATTTATATAAATTGGGTCAGCAGAGCAAAATGTGTTCCATTGTAGGCCAGATTCCTGTTGAACCCAGTGATGTGAAAAATCCCCATCGCTATCTGGATATCTTTAAACAGCTTTTGCATCATACAGACAAGCCTCTTTTTGGCTATGTGGGCACCCAAAAAGAAATAAACCAGATGTTTGATATGGTTAAAATATACATGGGGGACTCTGACTGCCTTACCAACAAACACCTGATTGGAGTGTCTTTAAACCCTTTAAGTCCCTTGCAATATGACAAAACCCCTTGTGAAACCATGCTGGCTTATGCAAAACATGGTCAACCAATAATGGCCTTAACCTGTGCCATGTCAGGGGTGACGGCTCCTATAGACCCTATGGGAACAGTGGTATTACAAAACGTTGAGATTCTTGCCGGGCTTGTTTTATCCCAGCTGATTAATGAAGGAACTCCTTTTATTTATTCGCCTGCTTCTGCTATCCCCAATATGCGCACTGCAAGCTATATCACGGGTTCTCCTGTATCCAATCACATCAATATTGCGGGCATCCAGCTTGCCACTGAACTCTATGGTCTTCCCACAAGATGCATGGCAGGACTTACGGATTCTAAAACAATTGACTGCCAGGCAGGATTTGAAACAATGCAGAATTATTTAATGCTGGCCATGTCAGGTGTCAATGTTGTTAACGAGTGTTTTGGAATACTTGATGCCATCATGACAGTGTCCTATGAAAAATTCATCATTGATGAAGAAATAATGTCAAGGTCAGCCTTTGTGGTAAAAGGGATTGACAGTTTTGAAGATGATTTTTCAAAAAATATCATTAAAGAAGTGGGGCATGGCGGATCATACCTTATGCATCCAAGCACATTGAAATATTGCAGAAGTTTTTGGGAACCCCTGGTTTCTGAAAATAAGAGTTTTGATGAATGGGAAAAAAATGGTAGTCTGGATATAAAACAAAAGGCAAACAAAATGTTCAAACAAATTCTTGAAAACAGTCCTGACATGATAATTGACAAAGCCGTTAGTATGGATCTTGAAAAATATGTGAAGCGTGTTAAGAAAAATTCATAGATTCTAAGAGGAAATTTTTAATGCGCCCCTTTAGCTTACTTGTAAAACCCACATCTGCAGACTGCAATCTTGCCTGTGAATATTGTTTTTACCTGCCCAAAAAAAATCTTTATCCTGAGACAAAACAACACAGGATGTCTGATTCAGTACTTGAGCACTTGATAAAAACATATATGGAAACAGCGCAAGGCTCATATTCAATCTGCTGGCAGGGTGGAGAACCCACACTAATGGGGACTGATTTTTTTTCCAAGGCCATTGAATTTCAAAAAAAACATGGCTCTGCCCGTGCCAGAATCAGCAACTCAATCCAGACCAATGCCACCCTTATTACAGATAAGATGGCAGCATTGTTTGCCACATATAAATTTCTTGTGGGGTGCAGTCTTGACGGGCCTGAAGAAATCCACAACCTATATCGGAGAACAACTAAGGGAAATGCCACGCACAAAGACGTGATAAAGGGAATCGAAATTTTAAAACGCAATAATGTAGACTTTAATATCCTTACCCTTGTCAGCAAGGCAAATGTTGACCATGCCCATGAGATTTATCACTACCTGAAAAATATGGGTTTTTATTACCATCAATATATTCCCTGTGCTGAATCTGATGAAAACAAAAACCTGCTGCCCTTTGCCATAACGGCAGATGAATGGGGACTGTTTATGTGCAATCTTTTTGATTTATGGTATCCCAAAGACATATTTTCTGTATCTGTGCGGAATTTTGATTCCATTCTTTCTAAAAAAGTGGATGGAATAAATGATGTCTGCGTTATGGGTGACAATTGCTGTCAATATTTTGTGGTTGAACACAACGGGGATATATACCCTTGCGATTTCTTTGTTGAAAAACCGCTTAAAATAGGCAATATCATGGAAACATCCTGGGAAGAAATGATGCATTCTCCTGCTTATCTTGAATTCGGTGCCCAGAAAAAACAATGGAATGAAAAATGCTCAACCTGTGATCATCTTGAATTATGCGCTGGAGACTGCCTTAAAAATCGGATGTACCAAGGAAACCCATCCCAAAATCTTAGCTGTCTTTGCCCTGGGTTAAAAACTTTTTTCAACCATACCCAAAACAAATTTGACGCTCTTTCTGAACAAATCCAAAAAGAACGTTAAAAAAAATATAAAATGATTGACAAAGCCCCTAAATCCGGGCGAAATGATCCTTGCTTTTGTGGAAGCGGTATTAAGTTTAAAAAATGCTGTGGAAAATAAACATTTATACGATTAGCATTGTAATGTGCCTAATATTTTTTTGCCTGTAAAATTATAATAGTATTGAGGAATTAATAAATGACTCAAAAACAACCCAACATTCTTTTTATCATGTTTGATCAAATGGCAGCACCTGCCCTACCCTGTTATGGACATCCCATTGTAAAGGCTCCCAATATTTCAAAGCTTGCCGAAGAAGGCGTTATTTTTGAAAATGCATATTGCAACAGCCCTTTGTGTGCACCGTCCCGTTCTTCCATGATGGCTGGCCAACTGGCCTCCCGCATCCGTACCTATGACAATTCAACTCTCTTTCCTGAAGATGTTCCGACGATTGCTCACTACCTGCGTGACAATGGTTATTACACATGTCTTTCAGGCAAAATGCACTTTGTGGGGGCTGATCAGCATCACGGTTTTGAAGACAGGCTTACAACAGACATATATCCCGGAGACTTTGGCTGGACCCCTGACTGGGATAATTTTGACCGCCGCCCTACCTGGTATCACAACATGCTGAGTGTTGTTCAGGCAGGTCTTTGCGTCACAAGCAATCAAATTGATTTTGACGAGGAAGTTAGCTATAATTCTGTTCGAAAAATCAACGAACTTGCCCGCAGCGATGACGAACGCCCCTTTTTTCTGCTGGCCTCCTTTACCCATCCCCATGATCCTTTTGCTATGACAAAAGAATACTGGGACAGGTATGATCATGAACAAATCGATATGCCCAGAGTTCCGAAAATTGACTATGACGAACTCGATCCCCATTGCAAAAGGCTCTATCATGTCAGCGCAATGGGTGAATATGAGCAGACGCAGGAGCGGATCCGCAATGCCCGCCATGCCTATTACAGTGAGATCAGTTATGCTGATGATAAAGTGGGATTTCTCGTGGATGCTCTGGAAAAAAACGGTCTCAAAGATGATACCATCATCGTGATTACTTCTGATCATGGGGAGATGCTGGGTGAGCGGGGAATGTGGTATAAAATGTCATATTTTGAATGGGCTTCAAGGGTTCCCATGATTATCCGGGCACCGGCAAGGTTTTCTCCCAGAAGAGTAAAACAGCCTGTCTCACTTGTTGATCTTCTTCCCACCCTTACTGAAATTGCTTCAGTCAACAAACCCATTGTGTATGCCGACACAATTGACGGCAAAAGCCTCTTACCCCTGCTTAAAGGGGGTGATGAAGACAAAAATGCTGTTGTTTGCGGTGAAATCCTTTGTGAAGGTGCTATTTCCCCGATCATTATGCTCCGACGTGACAAATATAAATATATCTATTGTGATGCTGATCCTGAACAGCTTTATGATTTGGACAATGACCCGGACGAAATAAATAATCTTGTCGGGCAGTCAGAATATGAAAAAATACGCAAGACTTTCCATGACCAGGTAACAAAAGGATGGGATACAAAAAATCTGCGTGAACAGGTAGTCGCAAACCAGCGCCGCAGGAGACTGGTGGACAGGTCAATGAGAAAAGGCAAATTTACATCCTGGGATTTTCAGCCCTTTGAAGATGCTTCCCAACAATACATGCGCAACCATCTTGACCTCAATATCCTTGAGCGAAAGGCGCGGTTTCCATCTCCAGAGATACCAACACCAGATGGAAGACTGGGGAAAAGAAAGGAAGGTTAAAAAGGAGTCTTTTGAGAAAAATCCGTACATATTCCAGAATTGCTGAAAACCGTAGCAAACGGGCTTTTAATTGAAACTGAAATGGAAAAATTCAAATGTGTTCAATGCGGGCATTGTTGTCTTGATTTATCAGACGCTTATCAGGCTAATGTTCCGGATTTTGATGTTATACGCTGGGAATACGAAAACCGATATGACATCCTGGAATGGGTGGATTCATTTGCAGGCTTGAATGATATATGGGCCAATCCGAAGACCTCCGAACCAGTGAATAGATGCCTCTGGTTGAGAAAACTCCCGAAAAAGGAGAAATGCATCTGCAAAATTAACGAGACTAAACCAAAACATTGTCTAAATTTCCCAAAATCTAAACGGCACGCGTTAGAAAATGGTTGCAAAGGATTTCACACAAAATAAGCATTTAACAATACCGGATTGTCTGATTCTTAACTGTATAGAGGCTACACTTGATCACTAACGATGCATGCGAGAAAAGAAGGACTGGTAAAAGTAGTCAACACCCCGAATGGCAGGACTCCTATGGTTTCATTATAGACAAAGTCTGCACCATGAAATTATTAAGATACCTGTGCAAATTAAAACAATTTTCATTGGAAATTTTTATCATGGTTTGTTGCAAGTATTTTTAACTTTGCCTGGTCAAAATTTAAAAAGTATCCGTTAATTTTGATGAAAGTTCTTCTCCAATTATGTTGCCAGTTTATTTTGTTGCGAGTTTACTCCGCAGTCAGACCACGCCCCTATTTTTTAAAATAATATCCCGCCAGCTTTTTCGTAAAGGCCGATCATAAATCTAAGTACCGTGTTAGGGCTTATGAAAAGGAAGGTTTGGGAGCAGGTTTTAAATCTATACAGAGTTTACTTCGCGTGAGCATAATGGCAAAGACTGGCCAAAGACTCTATTTTTTCTTAAAAATACGCAGTTATACGTATATACAAAAATAATTTGTTTTGATACTGAGTTAATGATCAATATTTTAAATTGCTGCGGGTCAGATAACGTATAATTTTTGAAGCCACTCAAAAGGGTAACAGCCATTCAAAATGATCACTTTCGGCAAAAGGGACGTGAACCACTATGTCATATCTTTCAAGAAAGATGCCTGGTTGCTGGAACCTGAAGACATGCGAAAGGAGGTCGAAAAGGAACTGGAGAAAATTTTATCTGACATGAAAAAAATAATAATTGCACCAGGGCCGCTTTTGCCCCTGATAGTGATTAAATATGGAAAAACTCCATGGAGGTTTTCATATGACAAAAGAATATTATGCCCATAGTATCGAGGGGAAACCCATTTCAGAGTGGCAGTTGCTTGAGGATCATCTGGAAAACGTTGCTGAAATGGCATCGCTTTTTTCTGCAAGCTTTTTATCTTCTGATTGGGCCTTTAACGCAGGCTGTCTTCATGACCTGGGCAAAGCTGCTGATGAATTTCAGGCGTATCTTCTCCGGGAAAATGGGCTTGATGATTCCGAGTATGACACAACAGGCGCTGGCAGAATAAACCATTCAAGTGCCGGTGCCGCCTTTGCACTGAACTGTTTCGGAACTTTACAGGGGCTTATTTATGCCTATCTTGCATCCGGCCATCATGCCGGACTGCCGGACTATTATTCTTCGGATACTGGCCGGGCGGCTCTTGAATTCAGACTGGATGAGGGGGAAAAGAATCTTGCCCGTATTCGTTTGATTGCAGATGAATTTGGAAAACATATCCGACCTGATATCCAGCTGCCGTCCTTTGTCAAACAAGACCATTGTCATCTATGGATAAGAATGGTCTTTTCCTGTCTGGTGGATGCTGATTTCCTGGACACGGAAAAGGTGATGACTCAGAATAATCCGAAAACAAGAGGGGAATATCCCACTGTATCGGAATTAAAGAAATTGTTCGATGCCCACATGGCGAACATGACCCAAAAAAATCCTGAAAAAATTATCAATATCATACGGAACAATATATTGTCCGCTTGCAGAAGTGCTGCCAATAATGATTCCAGTCTCTTTTCTCTCAGTGTTCCCACCGGCGGCGGTAAAACCCTTTCCGGGATGGCGTTTGCCCTTGACCACGCCGAAAAAAAAGGAAAAGAGCGGATCATTTATGTGATCCCCTACACGAGCATTATTGAACAAACCGCAAAAATACTCGGGGATATCTTGGGGGTGGAAAATATTGTCGAACATCACAGCAACCTTGATCCGGAAAAAGAAACCCAGCGGTCCCGGCTTGCTTCTGAAAATTGGGACGGCCCTGTCATCGTTACCACAAACGTTCAGTTCTTCGAATCTTTATACGCGGCAAAACCAGGCCGCTGCCGCAAACTTCACAATCTTGTCAACAGTGTCGTCATTCTTGACGAAGCGCAACTTCTGCCCCCTTCTCTTCTTGAACCGTGCGTCAGCATCATCAATCATCTCACTCGGCACTACAAGGTCACCATGGTCCTTGCAACGGCCACGCAACCGGCTTTGCCGGGTCTTGACCAGCCCTGTGAAATCATTGCAAATCCGGTTGAACTTTATGAACAACTCAAACGAACTCAGACGGTATTTCCGCAAGATTTAAATGCCCGGTCCACATGGGAAGAGATTGCGGAAAACCTTAAAAAACACGATCAGGTTCTTTGTGTGGTCAATACGCGTCGTGATTGTTATGAACTGTTTCGGCTGATGCCGGAAGGGACGATCCATCTTTCCGCACTGATGTGCGGGGAGCACAGGTCAGTCATTATTCAGAAAATCAAACAGGATCTTGACAACGGCGTTCCCCTTCGTGTCATCAGCACCCAATTGGTGGAAGCAGGGGTCGATATTGATTTTCCGGTTGTTTACCGCGCCTTTGCCGGGCTGGATTCCATCGCCCAGGCCGGGGGGCGGTGCAATCGGGAAGGCAAACTAAATCAAACAGGGGAATTGGGGAGGGTCCATGTTTTTTCACCCCCTAAACCGGCACCAGGGGGACTGCTGCGAAAGGGGGAGGACACCACCAAGGAGTTGATGTGCCTGCCTGAAGTAGATCTTCAGCATCCGGAAGCGTTTACCCGTTACTTTTCTCTGTTCTACAGCAGGGTCAACAACACAGGCAGTCAGTTCAAAGACTGGCTTGTAAAGGATGTCCCCCATATCCATTTTCGAACGGCTGCCAGATCATTCAAGATGATTGAGGAGTCTTCCCAACCGCTTTTTGTGAAATACAAGGGCAGTGAATCATGGATGGATGAGCTGAGGCGTATCGGTCCCACACGCTGGAACCTGCGGAAACTTCAGCGGTATTCGGTCAATGTTTCCAAAACAGATTTTGAAAAAATGAACAAGAAAGGAATGGTGGAAGAATTATGGCCTGGCTTCTGGGCCTGGCTCGGCCCCTATGACCTGGATCATGGTCTTGATCTTTTCGGCCGGGGTTGGGCACCTGAAGACCTAATGGTCTGACATTAAAACAAAGAGAGGTGAACCATGAAAGGATTCTGTCTGGAGGTGAGCGGGCCCTATGCCTGTTTCACCCGACCGGAAATGAAGGTAGAGCGGGTCAGTTACGACGTGATAACCCCTTCTGCCGCACGAGCGATTTTTGATGCCATCCTCTGGAAACCCGCCATCTTCTGGCAGATAAAACGGATCGAATTGCTTTCTCCTATCCGTTGGATATCGGTGAGGCGTAATGAAGTGGGAACGGTGGAATCAATACAGAAAAAACAGATATTCATAGACGATGGTAAAAACAGACAGCAACGGGCCGGGCTTTTTCTCCGGGATGTCAAGTACAGGCTTTTTGCTGAATTTGACTTTATTCCCCCTGAGACACGCTGCAAAGTTTTTAACCCTGTGCCGGAATATCTGCAGGACAGGGAAGAACAAGAAACAATGAGGAAGGATGAAACTCCTGCCAAATATGCGGCCATGTTCGAACGCCGGGCAAAGAAAGGCCAGTGTTTTAACCAGCCCTATCTGGGCTGCCGGGAATTTTCAGCCCATTTCCGCCTGGTCAATCCCTTGACCGATCCTGCAATCCCTGTCAGTGAAAATCGGGATCTTGGCTGGATGCTTTATGATTTGGATTTTTCAGATCCGGCAGATATCAAGCCCCTGTTTTTCAGACCTGAAATAAAAAATGGCGTTATCAGTGTGCCTGACCGCACAAACACCGGGGAGGTGCGAGGATGATACTGCAGGCGCTCAAATCGTATTATGACCGGAAATCATTGGACCCTGAAAGCGGAATTCCACCAGAGGGTTTTGAAATCAAGCCCATTCCCTTTCTGATTGTCATAGACAGGAATGGGAAATTTATAAATCTGGAAGATACCCGGGAACCAGTTGGAAAGAAATTGATACCCAGATCATTTCTTGTGCCCAGATCGAAACCAAGGTCTGCAAAGCTGAGCTATAAAACAACTTTTTTCCTATGGGATCACATCGGGTATGTGCTTGAACACTCCAATGCACCAAAGGATGATGCAAAAGCCAAAAATCAACATGAAACCTGGCTGAAATCTTTGAAAGAAATTCCACCGGAACTCTCCAGCCAAGAAAATATTTCAGCAATTCAGAAATTTTATGATTCTGGCGGAATCAAAGATGTCAAATCGCATATAACCTGGGATGAATGTAAAAAAGGCCCTTATTGTAATATTACGTTTAAAATGGCGGGGGAAGAATTACCCATCCCTTGTGGTCAAGCGGTTCAAGATTACATTAAACAAGAATTAAAGCATCCAGGTGATGAGAGCAATCATTCTGTTAAAGGTCTGGTTAAAAGTAGATGTTTGGTAACAGGAGAAATTGATGAAATCGTTCGAGTGCATAACGATACAAGAATCGGTAAGGATGCAAAAAAATTAGTAAGTTTTCAAAGAAACTATGGGTTTGATTCCTTTGGAAAAGAGTACGCATTTAATGCCCCCATCGGCAAAACAGCGGAATTCGCATATGTAACCGCCTTGAATACATTACTTAAGTCAAAGTCCAGAATGCTTGTGGGTGATGCTGTGACTGTTTTCTGGTCAGAGAAAGACTCTGATCTTGAAAATCAGATAGCCGCTTTTTTCAGGGAACCACCAAAAGATGATCCCGATCGAGGCGTTGAGGCGGTAAAAGGCTTATACAATTCTGTTAAGAGCGGTGTCTTTCATATACAAACGGATAATAGATTTTATGTGCTTGGTTTGGCTCCCAACACCGCTCGAATTTCAGTCCGGTTCTGGATTTCCGGCACAGTTGCCGGTATTGCTGAGAAAATTTATCAGCACTTTAAAGATACACAAATCATCGTCCCCCAAAAACATAGAGACGATTGGCCCCAATGGCAATCTTTAAATGCATTGCTATCAGCCACTGCTAATAACACTAAATTTGATGCGAATAAATCAAATCTTGTTTATTACCGGGGTAAATATTTTGATGTCAAACCCAATATAGGAGGGGAAACGATACGATGCATTCTCGAAGGGTTGCCATATCCACATACGCTATTTCAGGCTGCCATTCGCCGTATCCACGCAGAGCATGACATCCCCTATCCACGGGCGGCCCTGATCAAAGCCTGGATAAACCGATCCACCCGATTTAAAAATCCACAGATTAAGGAGGAACTTACCATGAGTCTGGATGAAAATAATACAAACATAGGGTACAGGCTGGGACGGCTATTTGCCACGCTTGAAAAGATTCAGCAGGAAGCCAATCCTGGAATTAACGCTACCATACGGGACCGCTTTTACGCTGCTGCATCAGGCACGCCAAGCACGGTATTCGGGAATCTGATGAGATTAAAAAATCATCATTTGGCCAAAATGGATAGAGTTGGGCGGAAAATATTTTTTGAAAAACTCTTGGGCCAAATTATTGATGGCGTTGCAGCCGAGATCTCATTTCCTGCTCATCTCAGTTTAGAAGACCAGGGAAGATTCGCCATTGGCTATTATCATCAGATGCAGAAATTTTTTACAAAAAATGTGTAAAGCAACGAGATTTAATCAAAATTATAACAAGGAGAACGGGAAATGAGTGAAATAATTAATAAGGATGCCATTAAGAATCGCTATGATTTTGTACTTGTTTTCGATGTAAAGGACGGCAACCCAAATGGAGACCCGGATGCCGGCAATCTTCCCCGTATTGACCCGGAAACCGGTCATGGTTTGGTCACTGACGTATGTCTGAAACGGAAAGTTCGAAATTTTGTTCAAATAACCAATGGATCCACGGAACATAACGATATATATGTGAAAGAAAAAGCGGTTCTTGGCCGAGCCCATTTTGAAGTCTTTAAAGAGCTTGGAATTCCTACAGGAGAAGAATCTCGGAAAAATATTCCACAAAGCTTGATGGAAATATTTGATGAGCTTTCTTTGCCCGAAGGAATTTCTTATATCGAAAACGGAAATGAGGACGGGGGCGTGCTGATTGTCGCTGCAGACGCAGAGAAAAAAACAATTAAAGAATGGTTGAACGAAGAAAAAATCCATAAAGAAATTTCTATGCTCATCAATGCTGCATTGAAAGATGCTAAACCTCGAAAACCAACCGCCGAACAAACCCTGAAAGGCCGTGAGCGGATGTGCGAAAAATACTATGATATAAGAACATTCGGGGCGGTTCTTTCCTTAAAATCAGCTCCCAATTGCGGTCAGGTCCGCGGCCCGGTACAGATGACCTTTGGCCGCTCTGTAGAACCCATAGTGACCCTGGAACATTCCATCACCCGCATGGCCGTTGCAACAGAAGCGGAAGCGGAAAAACAGCAGGGCGATAACCGGACCATGGGTCGAAAAAATACCGTGCCATATGGTGTTTATGTATCCTATGGTTTTATTTCGCCTCATCTGGCGGCTCAGACAAAATTTAACGAAAATGACCTTGATTTGTTCTGGAACTCATTGGTCAATATGTTTGAGCACGACAGGTCTGCTGCACGGGGGCTCATGTCAACCCAGAAACTTGTTGTTTTTAAGCATGACTCAGCGCTTGGCAATGCACCGGCCTATTCCCTGTTTGACAGAATTTCGATCAAACGGAAAGATGAAACCAGGCCGGCCAGAAGCTTCCACGATTATGATTTTGAAATCAATGGGGCGGGTTTGCCTCAAGGTGTCACCATAGAAAATAAATAGTGGGGTGTGTCATGACTGAAGATTCCGATCTCATCCCCCTGTCCGCCCTGCAGCACTATCTGTTCTGCCCAAGGCAATGCGCCCTGATCCATATAGAGCGGCAGTGGTTTGAAAACAGGTTCACAGCCGAGGGCAAGGTGATGCATGATCGGGTGGACAAGGGGGGAGACCGGGATCGGGGATCTGTCAGAATAGAATACAGCCTTCCCCTTGTCTGTCATGAATTGGGACTGGTGGGGCAGGCGGATGTGGTGGAATTTCACCTGACGGATAAGGACTCCAACGCATGGGTGCCCTATCCTGTGGAATATAAACGCGGAAAACCCAAGAAGGACAACAGCGACAAGGTTCAGCTTTGCGCCCAGGCTCTGTGTCTTGAAGAAATGTACCAGAGACGGATTCCTGAAGGTGCTTTATTTTATGGAAAAACGCGAAGAAGGCAACAGGTCTTGTTCAACTCTGAACTCCGACAGGAGACAGTTGATACAGCCCGGCAGCTGCACACCATGATCCTGGACAGGATAACGCCTGAGCCTGTTTATGATAAAAAATGTGAAAGCTGTTCATTTCTGGATTTCTGTCTGCCCCGTGTCTGTAAACGCAAGTCGGTGAAAAACTATTTAAAAAAAATGATGGAATAAATGAAGAAACTATTAAATACACTTTTTGTCACCACCCAGGGCAGTTATCTTTCCAAAGAAGGTGAAACCATTGTGGTCGCTGTGAAAAAGGAAGTGAAGCTCCGTCTTCCGATCCATACAGTATCGGGAATTGTCTGTTTTGGTAACGTGACCATGAGTCCTTTTCTCATGGGGTTCTGTGCTGAAAAAGATGTTGCCGTGAGTTTTCTGACGGAATATGGGCGATTCCTGGCTCAAATCAAGGGGCCTGTTTCAGGCAATGTCCTTGTCCGCCGCGAGCAATACAGGCGGGCGGATAAGGAGGATATATCATCAGAAATTGCAGTTTCCATCTTGGCTGCAAAGATATCAAACTGCCGGAAGGTATTACAGCGGTCACTCCGGGATCATGGAGATAAAATTGCTGCCGAACCTGTGGAGCAGGTCGTGAAAAGGCTGGGCCGAACCTTGAAGGAGATTTCAGGAACCCTTCCTCTTAATGTGCTCCGGGGAATTGAAGGGGATGCGGCGGCAAATTATTTCAGCGTATTTGATCATCTGATCACTTCCCAGAAAAAGGATTTTATCTTTAATGGCAGGAACAGGCGGCCGCCGCTGGATGAGGTCAATTGCCTGTTGTCTTTTCTTTATACAATTCTCATGCATGATGTCAGATCAGCGCTTGAATGTGTGGGATTAGACCCTGCGGTAGGTTTTCTTCATCGAGACAGGCCGGGAAGGCCGGGCCTTGCCCTCGATATGATGGAGGAGTTCCGGCCCTTTCTTGCGGATCGTCTGGCCCTGACGCTGATCAATCTTGGACAGGTTACCCGGAAAGATTTTTTCAGAAAAGATTCTATGGCTGTATATATGGAAGATGAGGGCAGGAAAAAGGTTTTGATGACTTATCAGAAAAGAAAGCAGGATGAAATTTTACATCCGTTTATTGAGGAAAAAGTGATGATCGGGCAGCTTTTCTATATTCAGGCCCTCTTGATGAACCGCTATATGCGCAATGATCTTGACGGATATCCAGCTTTTTTCTGGAGGTAAAACCCATGATGGTGCTTGTGAGCTATGACGTTTCTATCAATGAAAATGGTCAGAAGAGACTACGGCGAGTCGCCAGAGCCTGTAAAGATTATGGGCAGCGGGTTCAGTTTTCGGTTTTTGAATGCAATGTGGACCCTGCTCAATGGACTTTGCTCAGGCAACGCTTAATTGACGAAATAATTCCTGGAACAGACAGTCTGAGGTTTTATTTTCTGGGTTCAAAATGGAAAAATAGGATCGAACATATAGGGGCTAAAAAAGCTCGTGATCTGGACGGCCCTTTGATTATTTAAGCCATGTGCGAACCTGAAGCTGGTTAAAATATGAAACCGGCCAATACCGCATGTATGCCCGATTCGAATTGTTAATTCGTATAACAGGTTCGCGGCAGGGCTAACATATTAGAATTTTAAAAGATTTAGTGTTGCTCTTTGACAATTTGGAACCATTATTGTAAAAAATAATCAGATTCGCACTTTGAGTTGTCAAATAGATGTGATATCAAGATGTTATATGTATTGCAGTCGCTCCCCCTGCGGGAGCGTGGATTGAAACTTCCAGCGTATTGTAAATAGCTGAAAATTCCTGCGTCGCTCCCCCTGCGGGAGCGTGGATTGAAACACATGCCGCGATTATTAATAAGGGAGGATTAAAGTCGCTCCCCCTGCGGGAGCGTGGATTGAAACACATAAAGGGAGGAGTAAAAAAATGAGAATTAGTCGCTCCCCCTGCGGGAGCGTGGATTGAAACTCACAGGGGCGTGAAGGATCGAGACAGATGTAATGTCGCTCCCCCTGCGGGAGCGTGGATTGAAACATCATTCCCCCCCTTATTCCTGCCAATTTCTAACGTCGCTCCCCCTGCGGGAGCGTGGATTGAAACAAATAGTGGATGTTTACAAGCTCAATTTGTAAGTAGTCGCTCCCCCTGCGGGAGCGTGGATTGAAACATTAATTCTCAATGCTTTAAAATGGGCAGGATATGTCGCTCCCCCTGCGGGAGCGTGGATTGAAACGCTGCCCTTTGAATGTCTGATATGTCTTGACTGGGTCGCTCCCCCTGCGGGAGCGTGGATTGAAACAATCTGCATCTACCCTCTTATGCCGCTTGCAGTCGTCGCTCCCCCTGCGGGAGCGTGGATTGAAACATTAAAATTTTGTTCAACCGTTGCGCCTTTGTTGTCGCTCCCCCTGCGGGAGCGTGGATTGAAACTCTTGCTCACCCGGTCATTACAGCACCCTGGCAGGTCGCTCCCCCTGCGGGAGCGTGGATTGAAACTGCTATGTCCTGGTTGCCTTGGGGTAGTAGCTTTGTCGCTCCCCCTGCGGGAGCGTGGATTGAAACCGCCCTATTGCATTGCCCCCTGGTGTCGTCTGGGTCGCTCCCCCTGCGGGAGCGTGGATTGAAACATAAACATATCAATATATGTTGATATCCTCCCCGTCGCTCCCCCTGCGGGAGCGTGGATTGAAACAAGCTGCCGTGGCCCTGGCTCATAGTCGAGATGTGTCGCTCCCCCTGCGGGAGCGTGGATTGAAACAAAGAAACAAGGGAAACGATACATAGTATGTAATAGTCGCTCCCCCTGCGGGAGCGTGGATTGAAACCGACCATAACCTCCATCTACATCAGGTGTCCCGAGTCGCTCCCCCTGCGGGAGCGTGGATTGAAACCTTTCCTTTCCTTTGTTGATTATGGTCAACATAAGTCGCTCCCCCTGCGGGAGCGTGGATTGAAACCTTGAATCCTGGTCATGTGGTCAACTTTTGCCTGGTCGCTCCCCCTGCGGGAGCGTGGATTGAAACTGCTGATTTTGCATGAGTTTGTCCAGGGCTTCAAGTCGCTCCCCCTGCGGGAGCGTGGATTGAAACATGCCACCCTCCTTAAAACGGACATTCTGTTAAAGTCGCTCCCCCTGCGGGAGCGTGGATTGAAACCTGAAAACCAAGTCACTCCTATTAAAATGAATAAAGTCGCTCCCCCTGCGGGAGCGTGGATTGAAACAGGATATCGTTGGCCGGATGTCATACCCTGAAATGTCGCTCCCCCTGCGGGAGCGTGGATTGAAACATAACATTGACACAAACAACCTTTTTAATGATAGTCGCTCCCCCTGCGGGAGCGTGGATTGAAACAAGTTGTGGATTGATTAATCATCTGGGAGGGGGAGTCGCTCCCCCTGCGGGAGCGTGGATTGAAACAGAATACGGCAGATCAATTAAACAAGACTGTCAGTCGCTCCCCCTGCGGGAGCGTGGATTGAAACAACCGATTCGTCAGCAGAGCTAACAAGCTTGTCGTCGCTCCCCTGGATAACTACCATAAGATGTTCAGAGCATCAATGATACAAGTTCAAATCTTGACAAAATTTTTGAACACCTTCCAGGCCATAGTGGGAAAGCCAAAGAGTTTACTTCTGGCTAAAATCCACACCATTCAAAATGAATGAAAACGATATTTTATCTTCAATTATGTAGCCAGTTTATTTTGTTGCGAGTTTACCCAGCCTGATCCCGCAGTCCCTCCCCGCCCGCCCTTCATTTAGGCCTATCATAGATCTGAGGAGGTACCATGTCTATGAAAAAGAAAATATGACAGCGCAGATGTAAAAACTGTGATGATTTATTCAGGCCGGATCCCCGCCATTTAAAACGACAAAAATTTTGTACAAAACCAGAATGTAAAACTGCCAGTAGCTGAATATTTAAAGAATTTAAAACAACAATAGCAAAATAAATTTTGCGAGGATTATGAACCGCCTGCCTGAAAAGGATTTTGGCCCAGTCACTAATTTTTATGGCAGATCTTTTTGTTTTGTTAAATCATAAGCTGGCAGTACAAACAAGTTATCTTTTATATTTATTTGAAGTTCATTTTGAGCGACATGAGATTTTAATTGGGGAGGGGGTTAAACGGGTTTACAGCGCCATTGAAAATTTTATCCGGCTATGTGTTTAGGCAGGTTAATCCCTGCAAAGGAATTGTCAGAAGCGTTTAAAATGGACATTTGATCAAGAAAATGTTGAAAAATAAACTGTGGCCAAATAAAGGCATCGGATCATCCCGTTTTTTTTTGTATTTACCACCAGGCTGTAAAAAAAATTATAGGAGCTGATAATGAGGTCTGACAAGCTTTTTCGAAACCTGTGGAATTTGAAATGCCCTTAAAAAATTGCTATTTACCCAAAATGTTAAGATTGGCATTTTGGGTAAATGTAAAAAAATAATTGTCGTAGTGTTCCTGCCATGCGCTGATATAATGCCATGATCTTATATTAGCAAACCACACCCTATTCGTTTCACCGTTCGGTGAAGAAGCTTGACAATTAACCAATTTAACTGTACGGTGAAATTTAATCAATATTCATTTTTTTAACCGTCCGGTGAATTTGAGGTATATATGAAAGAGAACATACAATATCCGTATTATATCCGCTTAGTTAAATATCTTGGAAAAGCTATTCAAGATACCAGAAAAACGAAAAATATGAGGCAATCGGATTTAGCAGATATTACAGGGACAAGTGTGAAGTTCATAAGTGATGTAGAAAGAGGGAAAGAGACAATACAGATGGATAAAGCGCTTGTACTGCTCCGCGCTTTAGGTCTAAAACTATATGTGACACCAGATTCGATAGAGACTGAAGAATGAAAGACAAGTTACAGGTTATATGGAATAAACGAGTAGTCGGCACATTAAACCGTCACCAAAAAGGTAACGTCGTATTTCAATATTCTCAAGATTGGATCGACAATGAATCTTCTCCTATTTCCCTTTCACTTCCCTGTAGGAAAGAAAAATTCGCACCGGGTATCAGCACTGCATTTTTTGAAAATCTTCTTCCGGAAAGCAACACAAGAGCAATATTAGCATTCCGTAACAGATTTGACAAAAAAGATACATATTCCTTTTTAGAAAACTTTGGAGAAGATTGTGCAGGCGCACTTTCTATCATACCTGGAGGTATGAAACCCGATTTCACCCCTGGTCAATATGAAAACATTACACAAGAGTTAATAGACGCTCTTGATAAAATACTGGTTGATCCGGATAAATATAAATTATACCCGGAAATGAAACAGGCGAAACTATCTCTGGCCGGGGCGCAGGACAAATTACCGGTATATCTTAAGGGAACTCAATTTTATCTACCGAAAAATTCAGGTTCTGCAACGACGCATATCATTAAACCCATTAATGCTGGCTTTACTGATATTCCAAGGAATGAAGCCTTTTGCATGGAACTGGCACAGCGATCAGGTTTTCCGATTCCAAATTCAAAAATAATGAAAATTGGTGGTCATGAGTTGTTTGTCGTGGATCGATATGATCGTCAGGTATTTAACAAAGAAATTGTTCGTATTCACCAAGAGGATTTTTGTCAAGCAATGGGGTATCCGGTTGAACGAAAATATCAAGAGGCCGGCGGACCCGGATTTGCAGAATGCAGAGAATTAATTGATGAATACTTGTCAAATAAAGGTGTAATGAACAGGCTTTTGTTTATACGTATGATGATTTTTAATTATATTATTGGTAACCATGATGCCCATGGTAAAAATTTTTCAATTTTACATGACAATGGGTTTGAGTTAGCACCCTTCTATGACTTAGTCTCGACGCAGGTGTATCCTTTGGATAATAAATTTGCAATGGCGATTGGACAAACTTTCAGGCTCGACCGGATTAAAGAGCATTCTTTTGAGCTGTTTGCCAAGGACATGAATGTCCGGCCAAATCTATTGAAAACATTCACAAAAGAAATATATGGGGCTGTGGAAAAAGAATTAAATGGCCTAATATTGGCACATGAGAAAAACTATGGTGAGGCTGAGATATATAAAGATTTAAGTGAAGTTATAAAATCAAACATAACTCAGTTACAACGTTTTTTCAGATAGATATACAGTACAAGACACTTCACCTGCATTTTGAGGAGTGAAGATACCCCGATACTATTCAATCGGGATAAGACCCCATTACTCGGGAGCCCTCCCAAACCACCCGGCATACAGATCGGTACCGCGGCGGTTCGGCTGATAAGGCATACCTCCGGGGGGTTTGGGGGCTGGCCCCCTTGTTATGATTGGTTTCAAATTCAGGCAACCTTTTTATACTTAAAACTTTTTTCAAATTCATTTGGAGAATGATATTCTATAGATGAATGCAATCGATTACAATTGTAAAACATTTCTATTTGTCACTAACACCCATGCCCTTGCAGGCACAACAAAAAATGAAAGAGTAATGAGATGTGAGATATGAGATGTGAGGGGG
>JACNHV010000191.1 GCA_014383445.1 Candidatus Desulfobacula maris
TTTTAATGGATTGATCCACCCATATTTTCCTTCCTTTGGAGCGCATAAGCTATTTTCCTATGGACAAGATGATTCTGAATACTATAATACAGCAGTCCAATGGGTGGGGCTTGGATTATTGTATTTTTTTTGTAGATTTATTGATAAAAACACAATAAAACAAACTCCGTCTGCAAAGACTTAAGTCTCGCTCAAAAATTAATTGGCACTTTAGTCGCTTAGATATAGGTCGGATCTGGCTGATTCGATTGAGCGAGTCCTTAAAGCCGAAACTTGAGTATTTAAAAAATAAGGAGAATGAATTTGTTTACCAGAGCCATCGTTAAAACACCCTGCAGGAATATGCTCAATGGCATCAGCACTGCCAGTCTTGGCAAACCAGATTACGACCTTGCCTTAAAACAGCATAAAAACTATATTTTTGCCCTCAAACAATGCGGGCTTACCGTTATTGTTCTTGACCCGGATGAAAATTTCCCTGATTCAACCTTTATTGAGGATGCATGCCTTATAACCCCCCGATGTGCCATCATCACCAATCCTGGAGCGCCATCAAGAAGGGGGGAAACCATTCAAATTTCAGAAACTATCAAAGAACTTGATATGCCTTGCGAAAATATCCAAAATCCTGGAACCCTTGATGCAGGAGATATTATGATGGTAAAAGACCATTATTTTGCAGGATTGTCTGATCGGACAAACATTGAAGGGGCATCCCAGCTAAACCTTATACTGAAAAAATACGGTTTAACCTCATCAACCATTGCCCTTAAAAATGTCCTTCATTTAAAAACCGGTATTTCTTATCTGGAAAACAACAATCTGCTTGCCTTTGGTGAATTTTTAACTCACCCTTTACTGAGCAATTTTAATATCCTGGCAGTTGATCAGGATGAATCCTATGCAGCCAACTCTGTATGGATCAATGGCAAGGTACTTGTTCCCATGGGATTTCCTAAAACCAATAAAATGATAAAAGCTGCAGGCTATCAAACCATTGAAGTTGATGTGTCTGAATTCAGAAAACTTGACGGAGGATTGAGCTGCCTGTCGCTGAGGTTCTAAATAGTGACCGACCGAAAACCCTGAAATATAGTTTTCCAATTTTGGTTAGAGATTTGCGACTATCCGAGAATGTTTTAGGATTTAGGTTTTAGGATTTAGGATAAAACCTAAAACCTAAGACTTAAAACCATGCCTGAACAAGATTTTAGAGCAGAAACTAAAATAAAAAATGCCGGGATATGGTAAACATACCCGGCATTTTTATCTATTGTTAGAAAATGTGTTTTGAACTAGTCTTCTTCAATTACAATAGCGTCTTCTTCACAAACTTCCACACAGCTTTCGCAACCCATGCATTCTTCAGCATTTACTGGAACTGATTTATCATTTTCCATTTCAAAAACTTCTACGGGACATACATCTACACATTCTTCACAACCAACACATTTTGCTTGGTCAACAATTGGATTAAATGCCATTTTAATAGCCTCCTTAGAAAATTAACATTATATTATAAATTCGTTTTTTAAATACAATCTTTATAAAAAAAGCTTTTATAACACGATATAAATTAAAATCAAGTTTTTTATCACTTTAATTTGATCAGACATACAGATATCTGTTTATTTGAACAATTAAAGAGCCTGTTAATATCATTCCCGGAAAAAATACACAATTTAATTTGCCCTGAAAGAAAGCAGCTGTCATTTACTTCAGGCAGATTGTTTTCCTGGATACCATCTCCTTGAATTGCACGCACCAGATAGTCACAAAACTGATGTTGCCATTCGTTTTTATTTTCACATTCATTTTCATGCACTTTTATATTATCAATGTCAAGGGCATTTACAACATCTTTGCAATTGGACTCAAGATAGTCAAATACCGCGTCACTGGCAGTGATGAACAATGGCGTGTCCCCATCTTGCTTTAATCCCCCCCCCATTGACGTCATACTTCTTGACCATGCCCGAATCCGCTGTTGGGTCATTATACCCCCCGCATCTTTACTATACACATCTTTATAGTTTTCAGCTTTACTATCCTCAGCTTTGATATTTTCGGCTTCACTTGAGAAATATTCTAATCCGCGCAGGGTTGAAATCAGTTTATCATGACTTGTACTAAGATCGTTTAACGCCAAATCAATGCCTTCATTTTGTTCATCATACAATTGGGCCATCTTTAAAAACAATAAATCCTGCTGCAGGGTTGATTCGCCGGGCAAGGCAAGGTCAGGATCTTTTCCTCCGTTACCCCCCTTGATCTGTGTTTTAATGGCTGTCACATCTGAATCATTTGTAAAATAAGGGGTGTCCTTTAAAAGGGATTTAAGATTCGCTTCATTTCCCTTGTGGATACGTGCCCATGCCAGATATTGTTCAAGGTTTTGTTCAACCGTCACAACCTGGTCATAAGATAAAAAAAACGGGGTGATTTTCCCCTGTCCAAACGCTTTGTGTAAGTTTGGATGGTTGTTAAAATCCCCTGTCATCGATAAATATTCAAAAGACGGGAAAAAGGTTAAAACTATTCTCAACTGATTTTCACGAATATGGGTAAAGGGAAAAAATAAAAATCTTATTGTCATGGGTCAGTCCTTTTATCATGAACGCTTATGCCTAAATTGATCAATTGGTCGCGAATCTTATCCGCCGCTTGAAAATCATTTTGCTGTCTTGCGACGTCCCGCGCCTTTATAAGATCCTGAATTTGCCTTGAATATTGCTTTTTTTCTTTAAAGCTGAAAATCTTAAGAACAGAATCTATTTCTTTAAAACAGCTTACAAGCTTTTGGGCGCCGTCAGCATTGATTTTATTTTTGTTGATGAGCCTGTTGATGGTTTTCACGTTAGCAAGCATTGAAGAAATAGCACCTGAAATTCTTAAATCATCCTCCATGGATTGGAAAAAAGCAGATTTCATATCATATATAAATTGATCCATGTCTTCAAATCCAGATCCGTTTCCAATGATACTCAAAGTAGCAATGCACCGATTGATTTTATCCAAAGTATATTGGGCCTGTTTTAAGGCCTGGTTCGACAAAATTAAGGTTTTCCTATAATGATTGGAAATCAGCCAGAACCGAATGGTCTTGAGTCCCCACCCCTTTTTGACAAGGGTTTCAAGGGTCAAAGATTCCATGGTCAAAGCACCCAGGGAACCGTCATAGCGGACAGGATCGCAATGCAGCCAATACCTTGCAAGGGTTGCCCCTTTTAAAGCTCTTGCAATGGCAACTTCGTTTTCATGATGGGGAAAGATAAGTTCCCGGCTACCCGTCTGAATATCAAAACTTTCTCCTAAAAATTTCATGGCAATGGCCGCACATTGCAAATGAAGAGAAGGACGTACATTGCCCCATTGGGTTTTAATGCCCACGCCTGCCTTGAGTTCTGAAAGGCGAACGCGTTTTAACAATGTAAAATCCTTTGGGTTACCCTTTTCATAGGCATCAAGATCCACTGTTGCCCCGGATTTTATCATATCCAGATTGGTCCTTGAAAAATCACCATACTCTGGCTGACTGGCAATATCAAAATACAGAGAATGCAGTTTTTCATAGGCATGCTTTTTTGATTGGAGCTGTCTTGCCACATCAATCATTTCATCAAAATGGTCTGATACTTTTGGATAGGCATCTGCCGGGCGGATATTTAATTTTAAAAGGTCTTGTTTAAATAGATCCAGAAAGGTTTGTGTAAACTTTGCAAGTGGTTCACAGGTCTTCTGCGACCCCTGGATGGTCTTGTCATCATAATCAGTAATATTAACCACATGATTGACTGCAATCTTATGATACTCAATGTATCTTACAAGTAAATCAGTAAATGCATATCTTCGAAACCGACCCACATCCAGCCTTTCATGCACAGTTGGCCCACAGGTATAAATAGATATTTTTTCTTTTTCCAGCTGTTTAAATGGTGTCTTGGATTTTGAAAGTGTATTAAAAAGGGACAGGCTAATATGGTTTTCCACGGAAAAGAGATTGGTGGACAGATACCTTTCACCACTGTCTGGAAAAATAACAACAATACAGCCTTTTTTAATCTTCTGCGCTTCTTCAAGGGCAGCAGCCATGGCAGCACCAGAGCTCATCCCCACAAAAAGACCTTCTTTTATTGCAAGATTGCGGGCAGTATCAAAAGCTGTTTCATCATCAATATTAATTTTTTCATCCAGGCAGTCTTTTTCCATAATCTCAGGGGTATAAGATTCCTTCATGTTTTTAAGCCCCTGGATCTTATGCCCGAGATAGGGTTCTACACAAACAATCCTGATATCCTTATTATACTCTTTTAATCTCCTGGAAAGCCCCATAAGGGTTCCGCTTGTCCCGATGGTTGCCACAAGAGAAGTTATTTTGCCATTGGTCTGATCAATGATTTCAGGCCCTGTTGTTTCGTAATGTGCTTTCCAATTTGCTTCATTATTAAACTGGTCAGCCAAAAAATACATGTCTGGATTTTCTCTTGCAAGCCTGTATGCTTCTTCAATGGCACCATCAGATCCCAGGTGTCTGGGAGTTAGAATAATCTGGGCACCCCTTGCGCGTAAAATACTTTTGCGTTCTTCACTTGCACTTTCTGCCATGGTCAGGGCCAGTTTGTATCCTTTGACAGCACAAACCATGGCAAGTCCGATCCCTGTGTTCCCGCTGGTTGCTTCGATAACTGTTTTATCGTGGGTCAACTCACCCGTCTTTTCCGCCGCATTGATCATATAAAGGGCAGGCCGATCTTTAACAGAACCACCTGGATTCATATATTCAAGCTTGGCAAAAATTTTAACCCCTTTTACAGGATTCATCTTTGTTATCTCAACAATAGGGGTGTTACCAATGGTATCTATAATTGAACCTGTCATTCAAACACTATTTAACCTTTGCTTTGTTGAAGCCATCAATTCATATATTCTATCTTGACTTTTAAAATATAAAATGGCTTTATACAGTAATTTTAAAAGATGTGCAATTTTTTACTGGAAAGAACATGTTCTGTTTATTAAAACAAAAACTTCTGCCATTTTTTGTATTCTTTGCTTTTTTTTACGCATTCATATCCATCAATGGGGTTTCAGCGGCAAGCAGGATACCTGAAAACCCCGAACAAATTGCCTGGCATATATCTGCACAGGCAGTAACCTTTGATAATAAAAGAAATCTTTATATTGCCGAAGACGATGTTGTAATCACAGGGGGCAAAACCAGACTTGAGGCAGACTATGTTGAATTTTCAAACATAACAAAGGACGCTTTTGCAAGGGGTAATGTTTTTTTAATATCTGGAGAAGATTCCATCACCTGCAATGCTATGAATATTAATCTAACAACTGAGACCGGAACCGTAACCCACGGCACCATTTTTATCCGGAAAAACAATTTTTATATTAATGGTGAAAATATAAAAAAACTCGGCAAATTTTCTTATAGCGCGGATAGAGGCTCCATCACATCCTGTTCTGGAGAATCTCCTGACTGGAAAATTTCCGCCAGAAATATAAAAGTCACTGTTGAAGGGTATGGGACTGCCAGGGATACTGTTCTCTGGGCTAAAAACATTCCCACTGTCTACAGCCCATTTCTTGTGTTTCCCGTCCAGACCAAACGGCAGACAGGTCTTTTATTCCCCAGGATCACTTCTTCGGACAGGAAAGGATTTGAATATGAGCAACCTCTTTTTATCGCTATTTCAAGGAATACGGATGCTACAATTTATGCAGACTATATGTCTGACCGCGGAGCAAAAATAGGGACAGAGTTTAGATATGTCCTGGATAACAAAACAAAGGGCACCATATTCTTTGATTTCCTTGAAGATGACAAAATTGATGACGGAACAGATACAACAAAAAACTATAGTTTTTCAACAACCCCCCAGAGGACCAACTCAGACCGGTTCTGGTTCAGGATGAAACATGACCAGGACCTTGCCCATGGATTTACAGCCAAGTTGGATATCGATGTGGTAAGTGATGAAGATTATCTCCATGAATTTAAAGATGGGTTTACAGGGTATAATGGGAGCAAGGAATATTTTGAAAAAGAATTTGGCCGGAGCCTGGATGAATATAATGATAATATCCGGAAAAACCAGTTGAATGTCAATAAATCATGGTCCACCTATTCCTTTAATTTTGATGCCGTGTGGTATGACAATATCAATGCCCGACGACAGGATATTGATGATACAACCTTGCAGACACTTCCAAGTCTACAGTTTGATGCCTTTAAGCAGCAAATAGGTCCTTCAAAATTCTTTTATTCACTGGATAGCGAATATACTTCTTTTTACAGAAAAGATACAAGTGCAACACTTGTGAGCGGGCAACGGGCAGATATCTATCCCAGAGTTTATCTGCCCTTAAAACTTGGTAAGTTTTTTAATTTTGAACCCTTTGCTGGTGTAAGGCAGACTATATGGCATACCAATGAGTTTACAGATATTAATGGCAATTCCGACAACATCCGGACAAGGCAGATGTATGATATGGGTGCGCAATTGTCCACAAAACTCATTAAAATATTTAATCCTCATAATCAATTTGCAGATAAAATCAAACACGAAATCATCCCAAAACTTGAATACGCCTTCACCCCGGGCATCATTCAAGATGATCTGCCTTCCTTTGACTATCTGGACAGAATTGAGAAACAAAACCATCTTACCTGGTCCTGGACCAGCAATTTTACTTCCAGAAAATCAAGGATATCCCCCAAAGGACAAGAAATAACCGATTATCGCAATATTGCTTACGTCAAACTTTACCAAAGTTATGATATTACAAAATATCGGGATAAGGAATCAAGGCCGTTTTCAGATATTACGCTTGTTACGGAGCTGAATCCTATAAATTTTATAACCCTTGATACGAATATTGCCTGGTCCCCCTATGACAATTATTTTAATACCTTCAACATTGGGAATACAATAAAAACCAATAGGGGGGACAACTTAAGGACAGAATATCGATATACCAAAAACACTTCAGAATCTTTATATTCAAGAATTGATGTCAGTCTGACTGATGAATTAACCACCTATTACTCCATTGAAAAAAACCTAAAGGAGAAAAAGACTGTTGAAACACAGGCCGGACTTGCCATTAATAAATCCTGCTGGACATTGAATCTCTACTTTTCACAATCCAGTGAAGAACAGAGTATTGCCTTTCTTATAAATCTTCATGGAATCGGAGAGTTTGGCACAAAATGATTAAAAACCTTAACTGGTTTGCTCTTTTAACAAGAAGCAACTTTGAGCAAACAGTGTACACCAATATTGTTAAAAAAAACATTGATGCATTTTTGCCTAAAATCAAGCAGAAAAGCATTCGTAAAGATAGGAACCTGATGATCGAAAAACCCTTGTTTCCTGGATATATTTTTGTAAAATCAACCTTTGAACCTGTTTACCAGTTACAGATTTTAAAAACAACCGGGGCTGTCAGGCTTTTGGGAAACCAATCAGGGCCGATGGCCATACCGCCGTCCCAGATTGAATCTTTAAAAATCATGACGAGTACCAGCATGGATCTTATCACAGGAGCCAATATCCGATTAAAAAAAGGAGACCCTGTGATGATCATAAACGGTCCCATGGCTGGGGCAAAAGGTGAATTTATACATCATAAAGGCAAAGGCCGTGTTTTTATTAAAATAGACGTTTTAGGACAATATGCCGGGGTTGAGGTTGATGAAAATAATGTTGAAAAACTCCCTGACTTTTTATCATAACTCCTTGACTTTTTATCAAATTTTAATTAGAACCATATAAAAAAATATAACAAGTTTGTATTATTTAATAGAAAAAGAGGCCTCATGAATAAACTTGAATTAATTTCAACATTAAAAGAAAGAGCAAACCTGACAAAAAATGAAGCGGCAGAGGTCATTAAAATATTTTTTGACTCACTTTCCGATTCATTTATAAAAGGAGAAAGAATCGAAATAAGAGGATTTTGCAGTTTTCATATCAAAAAGTACAAAAGCTACACAGGCCGAAATCCGAAAACCAGCCAAAAAGTCATTATTCCTCCAAAACGCCTTCCATTTTTCAAATGCGGCAAAGAGTTAAAGGAGCGGGTGGATTATTAACAAATGGTTATTGATCAAACCATGTCTGATTTTGATCAAATGCAATACCAAGCCAAAGCAGTATCTGAATTAACTATAATCATTCAGACAAAAAAAATTCCCAATGCACTTCTTTTTCTAGGAAATGAAAATACCGGCAAAAAAGAGGCAGCCCTTTTTTTTGCCAGGGGGTGTAATTGTTTAAGCAAAAAGGAATTTGCCTGCAATAACTGCAAATCCTGTCGCAAGATAAATGCAAAAACCCATCCTGATATTCTTTGTGTCAATCTTCAGCAAGGCAAAAAAATAATTTCCATCTCCCAGATTCGTGAAATAGGATTGACCCTTTCTTCTAAACCCAATGAGGCCAAATTCAGGATGGTCATGATTCTAAATGCTGATCTAATGAATATCCAGGCCCAGAATGCATTATTGAAAATGCTTGAAGAACCGCCTGAAAAAACATTTTTCATTTTAATTGCCACCAAAATTTCTTTTCTTTTGCCTACCATTATTTCAAGGTGCCGTGTCATAAGATTTAAACCATTGACAGACAGACGCATTGAGCAATATCTTATCGACGAATTCAAAACTGATAAGCAAATGGCCTATATAGCTTCAAAAACGGCTGATTCTGATGTGAAAAAGGCAATGAAGTATTTAAATTTAAACCCTGATAATGAAGATAATGAAAATTTCATCTGGATGAAAAGAAGGAAGTGGTTACTCAATACCCTTGCAGACATTCTTAAAACAGACACAACCGACTGTATATCAAAAGGATTGATGCTGTCTCAAAAATTAAGTGCGGATACTGACCTTGTCCATTATGATATCGCCATAATGAAGACATTTTTCCGGGACTTGATAATTTTTGGATTTCATCCGAAAAAAATAGTTAACCTTGATTTTTTTGATATTTTTACAGATATTGGTCAGAAGATTGAAGCAAAAAAAATGGGCGAATGGATCAAAGAGCTTTATGAAACGGAAAAAAGGCTGACCTCAAATAGCTCACTGAGATTAACCTTGGATAGATTTTTCCTTAAAATTGTTATTCACAAAGGAAAGTTGATTTATGATTAAAATTGCTGGTGTTAAATTTAAAACAGCAGGGAAAATATATGATTTCAACAGTAGTGCTTTTGTACTGAAAGAAGGAGACCCTGTTATCGTAGAAACTGATCAGGGTCTTAGCTTTGGTAAAATTGCCATACCGCCTGTTGAAGTTGAAAATACGGGGAGAAAATTAAAACAGATTGTCCGTGTTGCCACCAGAGAAGACTTTCTTAGAAGAGAAGAAATAAAAAAAATTGAAAAAAATGCCTTTGAATTTTGCATCCAGCACATTGATGCTTTAGATCTTCTCATGAACCTGTTCAGTGTTGAAAGTACCTTTGATCAAAAAAAATTGACCTTTTTTTATACTGCTGACGGCAGAATTGATTTTAGAGAATTAATTAAACTTCTGGTAAAAGAATTTTCTATTCGAATTGAAATGCGCCAGGTGGGCATTCGAAACCTTTCAAAACATTGCGGGGGGCTCGGCAAATGCGGAAGAGAGATCTGCTGTTCATCTTTTATGCATACTTTTGAGCCGGTTTCCATTAAGATGGCAAAAGAGCAGGGACTCTCATTGAATCCTGCTAAAATTTCCGGGGTTTGTGGCCGATTAATGTGCTGCCTGACTTTTGAAAATGAAACCTATAAACGCCTTAAATATGAAATGCCCAAACTGGGGAAAACAATTACTGTCGAAGAAGGGAAAGGAAAAATAGTCCGGCAGAATGTATTAAGAGAGAGCGTGACTATTCGGTTAGAGGATAATACTGAAATAGAAAAAAAAACCAACCAACTGGATCACTCAATCACAGGACATAAAAGATAATGACCACCAAAAAACAATTTTTCACCACCCCCATATATTATGTTAATGCTAAACCCCACCTGGGGCATGCATACACTTCCATTGCCACTGATGTTGCAACAAGATTCAAACAGATGGATGCCTATGAAACCTTTTTTCTGACGGGAACAGATGAACACGGGGACAAGATTGTTCAGGCTGCCCATGCCCAGGAGACAACACCAAAAGCATATGCAGATAAAATCAGCAAGCTTTTTCAAGATCTTCTCCCTGTATTAAATGTCAAAAACAATTTTTTTATCCGAACAACAGATTCTTATCATATCAAGATAGTTCAAAGTATCCTTTCAAAAATTTATGACTCAGGGGATATTTATTTTTCAAGCTATGAGGGACTTTATTGCTTTGGATGTGAGCGGTTTTACCAGGAAAGGGAGCTTGTGGATGGTAAATGTCCAGACCATGGTGTTGCCCCGGAGATCATCAAAGAATCCAATTATTTTTTCAAGATGAGCAAATACCAGGAATGGCTCATCAACCACATCAAAGCCAATCCTGACTTTATCCGGCCAGAGCAGTACAAAACCGAAATTCTTTCTTTTTTAAAGGAACCGTTGGAAGACCTTTGCATTTCCCGTCCAAAATCCCGCCTGACCTGGGGAATCAACCTGCCATTTGACGAAGATTATGTCACCTATGTTTGGTTTGACGCCCTTGTAAATTATATTTCAGCTCTGGGGTATCCAGATGGTGAGCTGTTTAAAAAATTCTGGACAGGTGCCCGGCATTTTGTGGCAAAAGATATTATCAAACCCCATGGAATTTACTGGCCCATTATGCTGAAAGCTGCCGGCATCCCAATTTATAATGGCTTGAATGTTCACGGATTCTGGAATGTCAAAGGCAGCAAAATGTCAAAAAGTATAGGCAATGTTACAGACCCCATCCAGGTAACAGATGCCTACGGAGTTGACCCATTCAGATATTTTCTGATGAGGGAGATGGTCTTTGGTCTGGATGCCAATTTCACGGAAGAAACCATTATATATAGAATTAACGCTGATCTTGCCAATGATCTTGGAAATCTTTTTTCACGAATCCTTTCCATGAACCTGAGATATTTCAAGGGTGAAGTAAAAGGAAAGGATAATAAAATTGAAAAAGAAAAAAACCTGTCTTTGTCATCTGATGCGAATCGCGCCATTGAGGAGTATAAACAGGCCATGGAATTTTGTGAATTCCACAAAGGGCTTGGGGCCATCTGGCAATTTATCAGCACAATGAATAAATATATTGATACGCACAAACCCTGGGATTTGGCAAAGGATGAAGTAAATATTCCTATTCTTGAAACAATTCTCTATAATCTCATCGAGGGGTTAAGGGTTGTTTCCTGCCTGATTTACCCCATTATGCCCCAAACATCTTTAAAGATGCAAAAAACCCTTTGTATGGAAAAGGAAAATATGGGGTTTTACACACTTAAAGAAACATCTGTCTGGGAACAGGTGAAAAAAGGCACCATAATGGAAAAACCAGATAGCTTATTTCCCAGGATTGATATGGATAAAATCAAACCCAAAGAAACTGCCGCACAAACCAAGCCTTTTAAACCAGCGTTAAAAGAACAAATCACAATTGATGATTTTGCAAAAATTGATCTAAGAACCGGGACCGTCATAAGTGCTGAAAAGATTGAAAAATCCAACAAGCTTTTAAAACTTAAGATAGATCTCGGTGCCGAAACAAGACAAATCATTGCAGGAATTGCAAAGGATTATACTCCGGAACAGATTATCGGCAAACAAGTCATTGTTGTTGCCAATTTAAAAGAAGCAACCCTTATGGGAGAAACATCTCAGGGGATGATTCTTGCCGCCAATCATAAAAAAAACCTGGTATTATCCGGGTTTGATAAAGAGATTTTGCCTGGAAACCAGGTAAAATGAAAGAAAACTCATGGCGGAATTTTCAATCAGGCTATATTTTGAGGAGAAAAAAGCAGTCTTTTTTTTTAAAAACTAAAAAACCCATAATATGGGTGATGGCAATTTTGGTTTTTATTGGCGGCATCTATCTTTTAAAAATCAATGCCCCTGAAAAAAATGATGTCACTGAAAAGACAGATGTCCCTCAAGAAGACGTTAAAGAACAGGTTCAATTATCAAAAAATCAATTAAATCATATCATCACCAATACAGAATTTAACAATACAGATAAAAACTTCTTTTTAGTGGACACCTCTGAAGCCCGATATAAAATTTTCACCAGCATTGATATTTATCTTCAACAATATTTATTGTCCCTTATGGATCGTCTCAAAACCCTTACCCGAGGCAAACCCCAGCGGATTGCCCTGGTCGTCATGGAACCAGATACTGGAAAAATTATTGCCATGACAGGGTTTGATCTTGAAAACCCTGATAAAAATCCCTGTATGGAATCAGATTATCCAGCAGCAAGTATCTTTAAGATTGTAACGGCGTCGGCAGCTGTTGAAACCCTGGGCTATAAACCTCAGACTCAATTGTACTTTAATGGAAATAAATACACATTATATAAGCGCCAGCTCAAGGATGTTAAGAATAAATATACCAGTAAAACTTCATTTTCCAGGGCTTTTGCTGAATCCATAAACCCCGTATTCGGCAAAATTGGAAAAAATTACCTTGGAAGAGAAAAACTGGAACATTATGCTGACGCTTTTGGATTCAACCAGGTTATTCCTGCTGAATTACCCTTTTTGTCAGGCACATTTAAAACCAACAGCAAGGAATACCACCTGGCTGAGCTTGGAAGCGGGTTTAACACTGACACCACTATTTCACCGATATTTGGGGCCATGCTTATCACGGCAATTGTTAACTCAGGCAATATCATCCTGCCCAGTATTGTTGAACATGTAACCAATTCTGATGGACAAATCATTTACAAAAACAAAAGAACACTCTATAAAACAGCTATACTGCCCCAAACTGCAACAACCATGATGCAATTGCTGGGAAAAACCATAACAAAGGGGACTGCCAAAAAATCCTTTAAAGGGGCTTCAAAAGATAAAGTACTTTCTAAGCTTTTGATTGGCGGGAAGACCGGATCTCTTTATAACAGGGATAATACTATTAAATACGACTGGTTTACTGGTTTTGGAAAAGAAAAAGCAACAAATAAACAAATTGCCTTATCCATTGTTGTCGGCCATGGAAAATATATTGGAACAAGGGCAAGTGATTATGCTCAGCTGATTTTAAAACAATATTTTAAAAAAACATAACCCCGCCTAGACCAAGGCAAATATTGGGGGAAACGGAAGGAAAAAATGATTGAGTCTTTAAACTTTTTTTTAAACCTGATGAAAAAATTATGTTCCATTAATATTGGAATCGGCATATCCATAAACAAGGCAAAAACCAACTCGATTTTGTTTTTCCCGAACCAACCCAATACTTTGTCATGCGGCATTTCTGCATTTGTCGCATTTAAAGGCAGCGCTCCCTGCCACACCCTTGATTTAATGCCCATAGAAAAAATGGTGCTTTCAATAAAAACTAACCAAATATTGCCTGCTTCAAAACCGGTCCTTAATAGTTTTCCCGGTAGCGATGATCTTTTATGCAGATTATTTGAAGCCTGTCAGGAATTAAAACAGGAATGTTTTTTTTGCGATCTCTTCTATAACAAAGATAAACAAAACACCCTTTTATCCATTTCACAAACCATTGAACAATTGATAATGGATCAGATTGCTGTATTTAAAAAACACTTTGCAACTCTTTCTTCCTCAGATGTTGATGCCATTTCCTCAGGTCTTGAAAAACTCCAGGATATTTCCTGGTGCCTTAAAAAAGAGATATTGGATAATATCTATGCCATCGGCAACCTTTCCTTGGGTCTTGAAAGGCACCACAACACTGAGGGGTTAAAAATATTCAAAAGAATTAATGCTGTGTTAAACAGTATTGACCGGCTTGAAGTCAGGGGAAGAGACTCTGCTGGAATTTCAATAATTTTAACCTTGACCTTGGAAGAGTATGAAAAATTTAAGGAAAGCCTTATAAAGGACGGACTTTTAGAACGGTTTAAACAACGGACAAATCATCTGGTATTATCCAACAACAGCATTACCATCAAGGATACATTCCAGGAAAACGACAGCCATTTTATAACCATTTCTTTTGTCTATAAATTTGCCGCAGAAATAGGTGCACTTGGAGACAATGTATCCTTTATACGAAGCCAGATTAAAAATGACCCCATGCTCCAATTGATTTCAAATTATCTTTTTATTACCAATTCCATATCAGCCCACACCCGATGGGCTTCTGTGGGAGACATCACAATTGCCAACTGCCATCCCCAGGACAACACCCCAACAGATAGAGAACTTAGCAGGACAGGCATCATTCATGTCTGTCTGAATGGAGATATTGACAATTATCTTGAATTAAAAACAGAATATGAAGCCAGATATGATAAAATCCATAAAGATATCAATACTGATACCAAACTGATCCCTCTCCAGATCGAGCACTACCTGAAACAGGATAAAACCATTGAAGAAGCCTTTAGAATGGCTGTTAATGATTTTGAAGGTTCCCATGCCATCAGCATGCACTCAAACCTTGCACCAGGCAAACTGTTTTTAGCCCAGAAAGGAAGTGGCCAGGCCATTTTTGTCGGGATTGCCAAGGATCATTATATTGCAGCATCAGAGCTCTATGGCATTGTGGAGCAAACCCAGAATTATATAAAGCTCAATGGTGAAGACAAGGGCCAGATAGTCATTCTGGATCAAAATTCATTGGGGGGTGTATCTGGCATCCATTCCTTTTATTACGATAACAGCCCTATCTGTATTGACGAACATCATATTATGACAAGCCAGATAACCTCAAGGGACATCGACAGACAAAACTTCCCCCACTATTTTTTAAAAGAGATCTCAGAATCCCCGAATTCCGTTGAAAAAACCCTGGAAAATAAAGTCAGGTTCTTAACTGAATCAAACCGGTTCACAACAAGTCTGGACCAAACTATGGTTCCAAAAACACTGGAAACCGATTTTAAGAACAATAGAATTAAAAAAGTCTATTTTATCGGTCAGGGGACTGCTGGGATTGCAGCCCAGGGCTGTGCTGACCTGTTAAATTTCTATCTGGGTGATAAGGGTATAGATATAAGGGCATTAAAATCATCAGAGCTTTCCGGGTTTAATATTATTGAAGGGAAGGGTATTAAAAAACCCATGGCAAACACTCTGGTTGTTGCCATCAGTCAGTCCGGCACCACAACGGATACAAACAGGACCATTGATATGGTAAAAGAGTGTGGTGCCAGAACACTTGCCATTGTAAACAGAAGAGATTCCGACCTGACTTTTAAAACAGATGGTGTCTTATATACCAGCTCCGGCCGGGACATTGAAATGTCTGTGGCATCCACAAAAGCATTTTATTCTCAGATTACTGCCGGGGCAATTTTAGGTCTTCACATCGCCTCCATTACCCAAACCAGGTCCAGCGAGTTTATCACTGAACAGATCATGGAAATAATGAGCCTGCCGGATAAAATGAGAACTATCCTTGGGATGAAAGATCAAATAAAAGATTCAGCTTTAAGGCTCGCCGTCTCAAAAGACTATTGGGCAACGGTTGGATCAGGGTCAAACAAGACATCTGCCGATGAGATCAGGATCAAACTCAGTGAGCTTTGTTATAAAACCATTTCATCTGATTTTATTGAGGATAAAAAACATATTGACCTGTCAAGTGAACCATTGATCATCATTTGTGCTGCCGGAACAAGGGAAAGCGTTTTAGGGGATATTATAAAAGATACGGCCATCTTCCATGCCCATAAGGCAACCCCGGTCGTGATAACCACCATTGGAGAAGACAGATTTGACATATATGCCAGGGATGTATTTAAAATCCCTGAAATGCAAGAGCATTTTGCACCTGTCCTTAATACCCTGGTAGGACATATCTGGGGTTACTATGCTGCCCTTGCCATTAATGATGGGTCCAGGTTTATGTATGAGGGAAAAGTTGAAATACAGAATCTTTTAGATGAATATACTACCATGGGGCATGATGTCTATGAAGTTCTCCTGGAGAAACGATTCAGGGAAGCCATTGCACAATTTTACAACAAATTCTCAAAAAAACGGAGGCAGGGAGCTTTTCCCGCTGTTATGGGGCTAGATATTGTTGCCAATATCACATTGCTTTTAAAATATCTGTCCGGCAGACTGCCCGTGTCTGATTTTGAAATCGATTTTGAAATAAAAGGCACTCCTTCCAACATGCTGGATACATTTTTTAATACCATTGGCAAGGCCATTAACACCATGGCTAGACCCATTGATGCCATCAAGCATCAGGCCAAAACAGTGACGGTGGGGACCAGCAGAATCAGTGAAAAATTTGAAGGCTCTGTCTTTGATGAGCTTGCTGCCAATGGCATTCAACTATCCCAGATTACCAATAAAAATGTCCTGGTCATTAAAAACCTTCAGGAGGTTATCTCCGGCATAAATGGCGGTTTTCTCTACCAGATTTCAGGCCTGAGTATGTTAGGCGAGGTCACAGAGGAAACCAAAATAAGGATAGTGAACAAAACCGGTACGTTAAAAAAGGAACATTCCAGAGTGGAAACAGATCACCGGCTTAAAGGAACAAAAAATATCATTGTCAGAGAAGGAAATGTTTATATCGGGAAAGGCCGGAAAGATAATAAAAATATTCTGGTAATCCCAGGCATTTCTTCAAATCCTTTAACGCCCAACATAATTGAATATATCCTGTCTTTAAATATCAGCTTTAAAACATCCAGTGACGTACCGCTTTTAAAAAAGATAAAAGCTTTGGGCGGCAAATATAACAGGCTCAAAGACTGGATTCTTGAAAGTGATAATATAAAATGGGATGATAAATATCTAAATCTTGTGGAAGTTGAAACCCTGTTTGGAGATACTGCAGAAAAAGTAGTTGAACAAATAATAGATAAAATGTAACTATTCAACTCTTATGCTTGAAACCGCCCTATCCGATGGATATTTTTGTTCGATGCTAAACGCTTAACCTCCTGCAAATATCCATCAGACAGGGCTTTGAGATAACTTCTTTTAACGGACTAAACAATTACGATAAAATCAAATAAAAAAAACTGCTGTATGCATGAATATAAAAAAAAACAGATGTATTTATATCTCATAGTTCTGAGCATTTGTTCTACTGCCGGGCTCCAGTGCTGGGCAACCCTTTTTGATAATTTCAGTGTTAATATTGTCGGACTTGACGGCCACCATATTGGTGCGCTGCAGTCTGTTCGCGAAATTCCAGGATTTCTGGCATTACTTGTCACCTATGTGATTTTAATCATTAAAGAACACAAGCTGTCTGCCTTGTCCATTATAATCCTGGGAGCAGGTCTTTTTACAACCGGGTTTTTACCAAGTTTTTCCGGCCTTATTTTTACAACCATGGTAATGAGCTTTGGATTCCACTATTATGAAACAACAAATAAGTCTCTGACTCTCCAGTATTTTGACAAACTTTCCTCCCCCCTTGTTTTCAGCGCACAAAGAAGCTATGCAGCTGCTGCCAGCGTTGTGGTGGGTATCATTATATTTTTTATCGCCCCGTTATTAAGCTATAAAACCATGTATATTCTTTTTGGCGGTGGAATCGGTATCTGCGGTATATGGGCCTTCGCAAAAAATCCTGCTGACAAGGACATCCTTCCCCAGAAAAAACAATTGATATTGAAAAAAGAATACTGGCTCTTTTATTTTTTAACTTTCATGGCGGGCGCACGGAGGCAGATTTTCATGGCATTTGCCACATTTTTGCTGGTAAAAAAGTTTGGATTTTCCGTTCAGGATATAACCCTGCTCTTTCTTTTTAACAATGGGATCAATTTTTTCATCAATCCTTTAATCGGAAAATTTATTGTAAAATATGGAGAACGCAAACTTCTTTCAATAGAATACTTTTTCCTTATACTGGTTTTTATCGCCTATGCTCTTGTTGATTCAAAACTTATTGCTGGTATATTATATATACTTGATCACATATTTTTTAATTGTTCCACTGCCATTAGTACCTATTTCCAGAAAATTGCCGACCCCCGGGATATTGCAGCAAGTTCAGCCGTGGGATTTACCATCAACCATATTGCAGCAGTTGTTCTGCCGGTAATAGGCGGCCTTTTATGGATGATCGACTATAAAATTCCTTTCCTGGCCGGGGCTTTTTTCAGTTTTATCTCCCTTTGTTTTGTGCAGTTTATCAGAACTAAGCCAGCAACTTTATAAAAAAGGAACTGAAAAAATTTATTGAACTTGTAGAAGTTGATACAGCATTGGTAATATAGCTGGCGGTAAATTAAGAAATAAAATCGGGATCAGTGCAGGTGT
>JACNHV010000279.1 GCA_014383445.1 Candidatus Desulfobacula maris
AAGGTATTTTGACGGTTATGGTGCCATTATTGTTCAGCTCAATGTTGAAGATACAAGAAATGGTGTGGCTGAGTATGTTGTGAACAAATATGGCAACAAGTGTATCATTGAATTAAAATGGGGTCAGGGCGCCAAAAATATTGGCGGAGAAATACAAGTCAGAAGCCTTGAATATGCAATGTTCCTGAAAGATCGTGGGTATGTGGTTGATCCTGATCCATCTCTGCCTGAAGTTCAACAGGGATTCGAGCTGGGAGCGATTAAGTCTTTTGCCCGCCACAGTCGACTGGGGGCTACCAATTTTGATACTGTCAGTAAAGTCCGGGAAGATTTCATGAATAGTGTGGAATATCTTCGCAGTATCGGATTTGAAAGAATTACTTTAAAAACAGGCTCTTATGGCATGGAAGAGCTGGCAATGGCCATTAAGTTTGCAACGGATGCTCAACTGGATCTTTTGACGATAGACGGTTCCGGCGGAGGGACGGGTATGAGCCCCTGGAACATGATGCAAAGCTGGGGCGTTCCTTCTATTAATCTTCATTCAAAAGCCCATGAATATGCCAGTATTTTATCAGCAAAGGGGAAACATGTTGTGGACATGTCTTTTGCTGGTGGATTCGCCCTTGAAGATCATATTTTTAAAGCATTGGCATTAGGTGCTCCGTATACAAAACTGATTTGTATGGGAAGAGCAATTATGATTCCTGGATTTTTAGGATCAAATATAGAGGGCGCCATCCATCCCGAGCGACGAGCTAATGTGAATGGTAACTGGAATGAATTGCCGAAAACTGTTCTGGAAGTTGGAAAGACGGTTGATGAAATTTTTGCAGGCTTTCATGATCTTGAGAAAAAAATTGGTAAGGATGAAATAAAGAACATTCCATATGGTGCCATTGGTTTCTATACACAGGCAGATAAGCTGGCTTGCGGCCTCCAACAACTCATGGCCGGGGCAAGAAAATTTTCATTGGATAAAATTACACGGCATGAGATTTTTTCAGGGAATCGGGAAACAGCAATTGAAACCGGAATTCCCCATGTGTCTGATGTTAATAATGAAAGTGCCAAAAAGATATTAAATTCATAAAAATAATTTTTATTTGAATATAAAAGGGCCTTGTGTTTATTTGCATGAGCCCTTTTATATTAACGGGATTCTGTAGAAAGAGTACCAGATAAACCCGGCCACCTGAAGCCCTGAATTATTTTTTATTGTTCCAGATAAATTACAGCAGTGTTAAAGGTTATATCCGGATGAAGTTGATTTTTAACGGCACATGAAGTCATGGATTTTATGATGGGTTTTATATATTTTTCAGGAAACTTCTCATCGACATTAAGGGTGATATTGACCTGTTCCATGAGTTTTTGTCCTTTTTTGAAAACAACTTCAACAAAAAGGTGCATATGGTCTGTGGAAAGTTTTCTTACATCACAAAATGATTTTGCATAGATTCCTGCACAGGCACCCAGTGATGCGATGAAAATATCAAAGGGTTCAGGCGCACTTTCATCGCCCCCGTTTTTGTTTGACTGGTCCGTCTTAATCTTATAATTCTTAAATTCAACATCTATTTTTTTGTTGCCGGGAAAAGTAACGTTAAATCCGCTCATTCTTGTTTTACTCCATTATGTGTTAAGTCCAATCCCGTCAAACCCAGCGGGATAATTTTTCTCTCTTATACCACGAAAAGAGGTTTCGCAAGATTTTTTGTTGACCTGATACGAAATATTCATCCCTATTTAAAAGACACAGCCCATCATTCCAAATTATAATGGCATCAAGAATAATGTGTAGAGAAAATGCATTTGCCGAAAATGGCAGTGTTGCCATTTTCGGCAAATGATAAAGAATTAATTTCAGCCTTCAAACACTTTAGAAATAAGAGATGCTGATTTGACAAAGGTTTCCAGCTCTTTTGCCTTGATACATTTTCCGCGTTGATAAATCAGTATCCATTGATCCAGTGCCTCTACATGCCACCCTGGTTTACGGACAAAAAAATCAAGAACCCTTTGTGTTAAAATTCCATCCAGATCTTTTGGGTTTCCATTGCAAAACACATTGTATTGTTTTGAAAATTTTGCATGAGAGGAAAAATCAACCTTTTTGTAGTTGAGCTGCCAGCCGGTTAATTTTTGAGTTAGTATTCGCATGGCTGCAACAGTAAACCGCTCTCTTTCTTTGCTATCAAGAATAAAAGCCGGCCACCTGCCAACCGCTTTTTCAAATATTGCAACAGTCTGGCGTACATCCTGGTCCCGGGGGATATGGTATTCATAATCAAAGATCCAGAAAGGGGGACGGCTGGATTTGATGACATTTTCCATCATACCGGGAGGGTGGATGCAAAACAGCCGAAGGGGAGCAAATTTTTCCTTTGGTTTTACAGAAATATCGCCTTCAAAGGTAAACCCAAGGCGAGCGGCATTATTTGCCAAGCCCTCGGTTCTCCTTTTTTTTCGGGGCAGATACCATAAGTAAATGTAGACGACAACCACTAAAACGCTTGCAATGATAAATAGTAAAAAAGAATTCATCCCTGATCTCCTCACATTGTTGACCCAGGCTGCTGGTTGAAAATAGCAAAAGAAAAAGTGAACAGCAACAATGAATTTTTTGAACAAGAAGAATCGGGGTAGGGAACTGCAGGAATGCAATCCTTTAAAAATATGTTAAAATGTGATCTATAATGTTTAATCTGAATGGTGAAAATCACCTGTCTAAGCAAAAAAGGTTTTCAACCAAAAAGCCTGAAAACCCTTGTTATTAAGTGGCTGGGTGATAAGGATTTGAACCTTAATTGACGGAGTCAGAGTCCTTTTTTTCACGTTTTATTTAAAATCACATTGCATAACAATTTATAAATAAATTACTCTAAATTCAGTATTTTACAACTATTTTAATATTATTCTATTTCATATTATATCACTTGATTTAACACAAAAAATGTATTAAATGTGTATTAAAACTAAATCAAGGGAGAATAGAAAAATGGCTGAAAAGTGGTTTAACTCAAATTTTCAAAACATCCAGTTTAAAAAACATCCAACCAAAAAACATGGAGTAAAATTTGATAGATATTTCCGGGGATCTTATCAAGTGTCAGGAAAAAGAAAGGCAATTAATTTTGGATGGGAAAGCGAAGGGTGGACCGAATCACTTGCATATGAAAAAATCAATTTTTATAAAATGAATGCCAAAACCGGAACCGGTCCAATAAGCCTGAAAGAAGAAAGAGAAAATGAAGAGTCTAAAAAGGTAGAAAAAGAAAGGGTCCAGATTGAAAAAGAAAAATCAAACCTGATATTAAAAGATTTTTTCCATGGTGTTTATTATCCCATGATCCAAAAAGAGAAAAAAGAAAAAACATATCTGCGAGAAGAATCACTTTTCCGAAATTGGATTGAAACAAATATTGGAGAAAAACTTTTTAATGAAATATCTAAAGCTGATATTGAAAATATATTTTATGATATTGTCGATTCCGGGAAAAGTATAAGAACGGTTGAATATGCACTCACAACATTAAAACAGA